>JAENVT010000130.1 GCA_016650435.1 Ilumatobacteraceae bacterium | reverse complement strand
GTGATGGGGTGCGTGATGCAGGTCGGCGAGCAGGCGGCCAATGTTGCGCGCAATGCGGTTCTGGCTGCCGGATGGCCGGAAACGGTTCCCGGAACCACCATCGACCGGCAGTGCGGGTCAAGTCAACAGGCCGCGCACTTCGCCGCGCAGGGTGTGATTGCCGGTGCGTACGACGTGGTCGTGGCCGCTGGGGTCGAGGTCATGACGCGCGTGCCGATGGGTGCGTCGATGGTCGACGGCAAGTTCGGATTTCCGTTCGGTCCAAAGGTCGGCGCTCGGTACGCGCCAAGCGGTGGACTGGTGCCACAGGGGATTTCTGCCGAGTTGATCGCCGACAAATGGGGTTTGTCGCGCGAGGACCTCGACGCATTCGGGGTGCGGTCTCAGCAGTACGCGGCACGTGCGACGACTGAGGGGCGGTTTCAGAAGGAGATCCTGCCGGTGCTCGGCGCCGATGGCGAGATGATGTCGGTCGACGAGGGTCTGCGCGAGACGACCAATGAGTCGTTGGCCAAGTTGAAGCCGGTTTTTCGGACCGAGGAGGAAGGCGGTCGTGTGACCGCCGGCAACTCGTCGCAGATCACCGATGGCGCCTCTGCGATCTTGATCATGAGTGAGGAGAAGGCAGCCGCACTCGGTCTCACGCCGCGTGCTCGTTTCGTGAACTTCTCGCTCGCCGGTGCGGATCCGCGAATGATGCTCACTGCCCCGATTCCAGCCACCGAGAAGGTTTTGGCGCGTGCCGGCATGTCGATCGATGACATCGACTTGGTCGAGATCAACGAAGCATTCGCCTCGGTCGTGTTGGCCTGGGAGAAGGAGCTCCACCCCGATATGTCCAAGGTCAACGTCAATGGTGGAGCGATCGCGCTTGGACACCCACTCGGTGCGTCGGGTGCCCGCCTCATGACGACGCTCCTCAATGAGCTGGAGCGCACCGGTGGCCGCTACGGATTGCAGACGATGTGCGAAGGCGGAGGCATGGCCAACGCCACGATCATCGAGCGGCTCGGTGCGTAAGGCTCCACCCGACCACCTATTGTTCCGCTCCTCGCGAATCGTCTGTGACGTAACCCGAACCGGCCAGCCGGGGCCCGTTGCCAATCGTCTGTGACGTAACCCGAACCGGCCAACCCCGGGCCCGTTGCCAATCGTCTGTGACGTAACCCGCCCGCGGATCAAAGGGGGTTTCGTCACCGACGATTGGCGAGGAAACGACACGACAACTACTCCACCCGCGGAGCCGACCGAAAACCCCGGCCCCAGGACCGAAATCCCCGCCCCAGGACCCGGGGCCGGGCCCGGGGCGACTGTGTCACACCGGTGGGGTACAACCAGCAGATGCCAATCATCACCCACCCTCGCCCCACACATCGGGCCTG
This sequence comes from Ilumatobacteraceae bacterium, assembly GCA_016650435.1. Next base: position 1,973 of record JAENVT010000130.1, on the reverse strand, counting down.
TGCATGGTGCGCCACCGAATTCAGCGTCGCCCGACGACCCGGCCGCCCCCGCCTGTACTGCAACCACACCTGCCGCCAACGCGCCTACGAACACCGCCACGGCTTCACCCACCAACGAACCGTGCGCCCACTCCCAGGTCAAGCACTCGGCGACACCTGGACCGGCACCGGCTACGAACGCACCCTCACCGGACTGTTCGCCGGCAACGGCCGAGTCCACGCCCTACGCACCTCCGTGCGACCAGAACGACACCGCCGCGAAACACTCTGCGGACTCCTCGCCCCACCCCTACCCGGGCACTACTTCAACACCGTCCACCAACGAGCCTGCACCACCTGCAGCACCATCGCCGCAGCCAACCCACTGCGCTACGGAATCAACCCGTCCAACGAACTCGCCCGAATCCGAGCACTCCTCGACGAAACCCGAGAACAACGCATCAACCCCACCGACGCCCTCAACTGGATCACCACCAACAACCCACTCGCCGCCTAATTCGGCGTCTATTGTTGGCGCATGGTTGCGCAACTGAACCACACGATTGTTGCCGCTCGCGACAAGAAGGAATCGGCGGCGTTTCTGTCGGAGATCCTCGGGCTGCCGGCGCCCCAGCCATTCGGGCATTTCCTCGTGATACCAACCGGAAACGACGTCTCGCTCGACTTCGCCGACGCCAATGGAGAATTCACTGCCCAGCACTACGCGTTCTTGATCAGTGAGGACGAGTTCGACGAGGTCTTCTCCCGCGTCCAGGAGCGTGGCATCACCTACTGGCCCAATCCGTGGAGGGCCAACGAGGGCACGATCAACCACAACGATGGCGGCCGCGGGTTCTACTTCGAGGATCCGAGCGGTCACTTCTTGGAGGTGTTGACGCGTCCATACGGCAGCGGGGAATGAACTGTCGCGGCGCGGCTCCTTCCTGTGAGAATGCCAGGCATGCCCGCCCGAGGTGACCACACGGCCGAGAGTGTCACTGCCGTCGCCGGCGAGGGTGGGGTTGCAGTTTCGTATGTTCCGGCAGGCTCGCGCGTCTCGCCGATCGCAGTGTTGCTGCTCGCAACCTCGGCTCTGATCTTCAGTACCGGCGGACTGTTCATCCGCGAGCTCGATCACCCGCGAGCGTGGCAAACCGTGTTCTGGCGCTCGCTCGCCGCATGCGTCAGCCTGGCGCTGTTGATCATTTGGCGCGAGCGGTCAAATCCCCTACGTGCAGTCGTGCGGATCGGCCGTCCGGGATGGGCCGTCGGCGCGGCATTTTGCGCATCGTCGATCACGATGGTGGTTGCGCTCACCAAGACCAGTGTCGCCGTCGTCCTCGTGATTTTTGCGCTCAGTCCCCTTGCCGCCGCAGTGATGGCGTGGATCCTGATCGGCGAGCGGGTGCGCAACTACACCTGGATGGCGATCGCGGTCACCGTCGCCGGCGTTGCCTTCATGGTCTCGGGGCCTGGAGCCGGCGGCTCCACGTCTGGAGCATTGATCGCCCTCGTCATCCCGCTGGCATTCGGCTACGGCACGGTGATGATCCGTCGCCACTCCGAGATCGCGATGGCACCGGCAATGCTGCTGTCGGCAGCGCTCAGCGCGGTGATCGCCCTGCCGTTCGCTGATCCATTCGACATCACCCGCCACGACCTGTTGCTGTTGCTCACATTCGGATTCGCCCAACTCGGCATCGGCCTGGCGCTCTTCAGCGTCGGCGCAGCCCGCGCTCCCGCCACCGACGTCGCCCTGTTGTCGATGCTCGAGCCGATCATGGGCCCGATCTGGGTATGGATCTTCGTCAGCGAATATCCGGGAGTTCCCGCACTCATCGGCGGCTCGGCGGTGTTCGTCGCCTTGGCAGCGCACACGGTGTACGCCGCGTCCCGAACCGGCACCGCCGACGGCCTACACGACGAGCTGGTGCCTGCAGTGAGAACGGCCACTCGCGCCGGCTGACCTCACCCGTTGTCGATCGGATTGACAG
>JAENVT010000129.1 GCA_016650435.1 Ilumatobacteraceae bacterium | reverse complement strand
TCGTAGATCAATTTGGCGCCAGGCTTGTATACGTGCACGCCGTCCCAGCGGTAGCCGAGATCGGTCGAGATCGCCGGATCGTTGCACCACTCGGTTGGGCCGCTGACGAACGACACGTTGGCAGGATCTTTGGCCGCAACCTGTTTCAGCAATTGGTTCAAGTGGGCGACGCGAGCATCGTCGCCACGCTCGGGAAGGGCCGGCACGCCGGCGCCTTTCACATCCTTCGGCCGCATGCACGGCACTTCGAGCAGCGCGACTTTGGCGCCGGTGCCGCGCAGCGCGGCAACCCCTTGGCCGAGATCATCGATGAACCGCTGATCCGCGGCTGGCGTGTTGAAGCTGACCAATTTTCCACCCACCTCGACGTCGAACACGTCCCACGCGCCGAGCACGACGAGGGCCAGTTGGGCTTTGCCCTTGCTGGCCGCCTTTGCCCACTTATCGGCCCATCCGCCACAATCGGCGAACGACCGAGTGAAGCTGCTGCGCTGCGAACGCACCTCGCCGTCGACGTACACGCTGCAGCCCTCGACTGAGCCGTCGGTGATGGTGAACGCACTGTCGATGCCGGACGGAAGGTTGATCGCTAACGCATGTGCTTGCGAGTCGCCTACGATCACCACGCGCGCCGGTCCAGCCGGCTGCTGGACCGGCGCCACACTGGCCACCGTCGCGCCGGTCGAAGCAGGTGTGACGACAACTCCGGGCTTCGCAACCGCACCGGGGACCGTCGTAGTCGACTCGGCGACTGCCGTGGACGGCGGGACCTGCACCTTTGACAAATCGATCGCGACGTTCGCTCCGCCGGCAGCGCGATCGAACCGCTGGACCCGCGCATAGAACGCCGCGAGCGATCCAACAAGCACTACGCCGACAACGCCGACAGCAATCGTGCGCGTCGACCAACCGGCATCGCGCGGCCGGGCGAACCACTGTCGCAATCCACCCTTGCGAATCGGGGTCTCGATGTAGACATACGAGAACTCCGAGACGACGATCGTCAACGACATCGCCGCGATGAACCTGGTCCACGATCCCGCGTATGCGCCGCACAACACCGAGATCGGCCAGCTCCACAGATACACGCCGTACGAGCGTTTGCCAAGGCCGACCAATGCGGGCGAGGAGAAAAACCTCCGCGCTGTCTTTGCTGCGGGATGCACAACCGCGGCGATCACGACGAGCGACAGCATCGAGACCGCCGCCAGCTGCCACCGGTACAGCGATCGGTCGGTCAGGTGCGCAGCGGTGAACGCGTATACGAGCAGCGCGGTGGCCCCGAGGCCGGCGACGTTCAACGTCAGGCCAGCGCGATTCGAAGCCGGAGTCTTGGCCTTCCACGGGCGCCACAAGAACGCCGCGCCAGCGCCGAGCAAAAGCCCACTCGAGCGCGTCAGCGTCGACAGATACAGGAAGTTGGTGCGATCCGAGGTCAACACGCCGGGCGACGCCAGCCACCATGTGATCAGCATGACCACGAGGGCGGCGACGAGAATCGATCGGCCAGCCTCGACAGTGCGCTTGCTGCGCCGCGTGATCAACACGAACGCAAGCGGCCACAACAGATACCACTGTTCCTCGACCGCCAGGCTCCATAGGTGACGCAGCGGCGAGAAGTTGCCGAAGTATTGGGCGCCACCGAAGATCTGGCCCCAGTTGGCGAAGTAAAAGATGCCAGGGAGGAGGTCGCGGTGCAGATCGGACTGCTGTTGGGCGGTTCCGAACAATGCGACCCAAACCCCTATCGCGATGAGAACACTGAACAACGCTGGCAACAATCGCCGCGCACGGCGCAGCCAGAACTGGCGCAAGCGAATGCCACCGGTGCCGTCGCGTTCCTCGAGCAACAGCGACGTGATCAGGTAACCGGAGACGACGAAGAACACCTCGACGCCGAGGAAACCACCGTGCATCCAGCCGAAACCGGCGTGGTAGAAGATGACCGCGATCACCGAGATCGCGCGCAACCCGTCGAGACCTGGCTGATAGCCCATCGGCTTCGGGTTGCGAGGGGTGGGTAACGAGTCGGAACGCCAACGGGCTTCAAAATCGGCAAGCCGATCGAGCGCAGGGTGTTCGAGTACGTCAGTCATCTACCCGACATTGTCGCAGCCCTCAAGCTCAACCACAGTCATTCGGCGATCGACGCCCCATGTCACAACGAGGGCCATGGCCACCACACACAACACGGAGCCAGCGACGTACGGACTCCAGATTCCAACGCGGTCGAACATCGCCCCAGCCGCGGGCGGGCCGAGCACGCGACCGACTGCGTTGGCCGATTGTTGGAAGCCCAGCGCTTCGCCGCGCCGCTCGGGTGGGGCGTGCTGGGTGACGAGCGACGTGATCGACGGCGACGCAACTCCCTGACCGATCGCAAGCAGCAGCAGAGCGATGATCAACACCGGCCAGATCTTGGCGACAGCGGTGACCGCCAGTCCGGCGATCAGCAAACCGATTCCAATTTCGAACAGTCGCTGCGTACCGAATCGCTCGACCAACCTTCCGTAGGCGCCACCTTGAATGGCCACCAACACCAAACCAACGCCGAGAAAAACCGCCGCGGACGAGGCCTCGGTAAGACCGAAGCGGCGATCGCCGAACAACGAGAATGTTGCTTCGAATGCCGTGAACGCGACGATCGTGATGAAGCCGATGACGGCGAGATGGCGCAGGATCGGCGACGTCGGAGTCTTCAGTCCCTCGTGGCGGACCTGATCGCGGGGCTGGCGTGTCTCGGGGAGCCGAACCATTGCGGCTATCGCGTTGATGGAGGCGAGAACGCCCGCCACATAGAACGGCACGTGAGGACCACCAAGTGCAGCAAGCCCGCCGATGGCCGGACCGAGCACGAAGCCGACGCCGAAGGCAGCGCCGAGCATCCCGATGAGGCCCGGGCGGTCCTCTTCGGGAGCAAGGTCGGCGACTGCGGCCTGGGCGACCGACAGGCTGCCGCCCGACGCGCCGTCGACGATTCGACCCGCGAACAGCAACCACAACACGCCGGCAGCGCCAGTCATGAAGCTGCCGACTGCGGTTCCGATGAGGGAGATGACGATCACCGGTTTGCGCCCGATGCGATCCGACAGCCGACCCAAGAGCGGCGCGAACAGAAGTTGGGCGAGCGAGTACGAGGCAAACAGGAGCCCGACCGTCAGGCCGGATGCGCCGAACCGCTCCGCATACCTGCCGAGGATCGGCACGATGATGCCGAACCCGATCAGGTCGAGAGCCACCGTCGTCCAGATCGTCCAGTACCCCTTTGGCACCGGTTTCCGCTCTCGTTTCGCCACGGCTCCCCGTTTTATCTGATCAACGGCCATTGCCAGCACCGCCGTTCATTGAATGTGCGGGGTTACATCCCCACGCACAGAGCGTCCCGTAGCCGCGCAATGACCCAGTGCGGACGATCACGCACGTCGCCCGGTCGGTTGTCTGGGCGCGGTGTGAGCACTGGCAGTTCCGGTATCGCGCCCGGTCGGGTTGTCTGGGCGCGGTGTGAGCACTGGCAGTTCCGGTATCGCGCCCGGTCGGGTTGTCTGGGCGCGGTGTGAGCACTGGCAGTTCCGGTATCGCGCCCGGTCGGGTTG
>JAENVT010000128.1 GCA_016650435.1 Ilumatobacteraceae bacterium | reverse complement strand
CCGGCCGGGCAGCCGGTGTCTCGGTCACGATCGTCGTGCCCCACGGCAACAGTCCCGACAAGAACGCGGCGATGCGCGGTTTCGGCGCCGAGTTGATCGAGCACGGTGTCGATTTCCAAGCGGCCCGAGAACACTCGGTGGCGCTGGCCGAAGAGCGCGGTCTCGAGGCCGTGCCGTCGTTCGATCGTGATCTGTGCCGCGGAGTTGCCACGTACGCGCACGAGCTGTTCCGCGCCGCCGGTCAGCTCGACACCGTCTACGTACCGGTGGGACTGGGATCGGGGATCTGTGGCCTCATCACGATTCGCGATCTGTTGGGCCTCGACACCGAGATCGTCGGCGTGGTGTCAGAGCTTGCCCCGGCAACGGCGCTGTCGTTCGCAGCAGGGTCTCCTGTCAGCACCGACACTTCGGCAACGTTCATCGACGGGGTTGCGACCCGCGTGCCGGATCCGGCGGCGATCGAGATCATCGTCGGCGGCGCGGCTCGAATCGTGCAGATCAGCGAGGACCAGTGCGCTGACGCCGTGCGGCTGATGATGCGTTGCACCCACCATCTCGTCGAGCCTTCCGGCGCCGCCGCGCTGGCGGGTCTCATCGCCGACCAACGGAACCACGGCCAGGTTGCCGGCCGGCGTCTTGGCGCGATCGTCAGCGGCGGAAACATGGACGCTTCGATCCTCTCCGAGATCCTCGCCGGCCGAACCCCGGCGCCCTGACGCGCCTTCGTGCGAAACCGGGCCGGTTACCGGGCGCGAAATCGGAAGTCCCGGTTCTGGAATCGCGCCCGCGCAGGTTCGCTGGGCGCGAAATCGGAAGTCCCGGTTCTGGAATCGCGCCCGCGCAGCCGGAACTGCGGCGAGACGGCGATCATCGACACCACCAACGCCTCGACGTGCCCTGTCGCAATATGTGACGTTTGTCACATGAGGCTCACAGAGTCGTCTCATAGAACCGATTCATTGTGGTGCATGTTCGGTGAACACACCGGCGTGATCAAAGGAGAGAATAATGACGACCCCCCGTCGCAGTCTCAAGTCGAAGCTCATGATCGGTGCCGTCGTCGTGACGGCAGGCGCCGGTTTGGTTGTACCAGCCGCCGTCAACGCGGCGAGCCCGACGACTGCCCCACCAAGTGGCACCGCAACCCGCGAGCTGCCGGCGCGCTTGAAGCGGGCATGCCTGCGGATTCCGAATCTTCAGACCCGCACCAGCAACATGATCACCCGCCTCAACGGCGATGCCAGCACACGCGGATCGCTGCTGTGGTTGCAGGCCCAGATCGACGACGCAACAGCCAAGGGCCGCACGCAGTTGGCGACAGTTCTGCAGAACCGCCTCAAGGTGCGCACCCAGACCCTGACGGTGCTGACCAAGCGCCAAGAGCGCCTGACCAAGCTCGCCGAGATGTGCCGTAATCACGGCGTGGATGAGTGATGAGGCTTCGACACCGGGACGGGTCGACGGCGGTGATGCTTGCCGCACTCGCGGTAAGCATCACCGTCGGCCTGGCCGCATGCGGATCGTCTGACGCAAGCAGCAATCCGACGTCGCCGGTGACTGTTCCTGCTGCGACCACCCCGGTGGCCACGCAACCTGCGGTCACCTCGGTGGACAACGCGCCGATCACCACTGCACCCGCGGCAACTACGCCGGCAACAACCGTTGCTCAGGTTGCAACGACCGCGGCGGCGGCAACGACGCCAACGACGGATGCCGCGGCAACGGTGACCGATGCAGAGGTCGCCGACATGGAGAAGCAACTCGACGAGATCGACCAACTCCTGGCCGGTGTCGATGCGGATCTCAGTCAAGACTGACTCGCAGCGACCACAATGGGTGCGTGGAAGTGATTGCGCGCCAATGATTGCTGTTCGATCGAGCGCGTCGTGTCGGTGAATGCGCCCGAGGGGGGACGCGTGCTCGTCGTCGAAGACGACGACGCCGTACGGATGGCAGTCGATCGAGGGCTGGGCGTGCACGGCTTCGACGTATCATCGGTGCCGGATGCGGAATCGGCGATAGCGATTGTTGCCCGGCGCCGCCCAGACGTGATGATCGTCGACATCGGTTTGCCTGGAATGTCGGGAGTCGAGTTGTGCACACGCCTGCGCGGCCTCGACGTTGATACTCCGATTCTGATTCTGTCGGCTCGCGACCAGGTGGGAGATCGGGTCGCCGGGCTGCAAGCCGGCGCCGACGACTACGTGGTGAAGCCGTTCTCGCTCGACGAGCTCGCTGCGCGCGTGCATGCCCTTCTGCGCAGGTCGAAACCCTCGGCAGGTGTGACAACGGTGTTTTCGGCGGGGCCGCTGTGGATCGACCTAGATCGTCGCATCGCAAAGGTCGGTGATTCCCGGCTCGAACTGTCGAGGCGCGAGTTCGACTTGCTGGCGGTGTTCGCGGCGAATCCCGGGATCGTTCTGTCGCGGATCCGTTTGCTCGAACTGGTGTGGGGCTACGACTTCGATGTCGATACAAACGTCGTCGATGTGTTCGTCGGATACGTGCGCCGCAAGATCGATGCGACCGGCGCCCACCAGCTGATCGAAACGGTTCGTGGCATCGGCTTCGTGTTGAGGATTCCCTAGATGCGCCTGGCGACTCGCACCGGACTGGCATCGTTCGTGGCGGCGTCGATCACCCTGCTCGCCGTTGGCTCGTTGTTCCGTGGATACTTCGCCACCATCCTGCAAGAGCGTGTCGACACCCAGCTGCAGGAGCGGGCTGCGACTGCGCCGATTCTTGCCGCAGTTGCCGAACGGCTCGCCCAGTCAGAACTGCGCACGACGTTGGAGGGGGCACGGGTCGTGATCGGCCGCCAGACGATTTCGCTCGGATTGTTACCCGACGATCCGCTTCCCGACAACATCGTGCCGGGTTGGTCGACGGCATCCGCGAGCGGTGACCGCTGGCGGATGTACACCGTCGAGGTGTCCGACGTTCCAGAGCTTGGCGACAAGACGCTTGTACAACTTGTCTCACCGCTCGGCGACGTGGATGCGCGCGCCGTGCAACTGCGCCGCCGGGTCATTTTCGTGATGGTGCTGACATCGATCGCCGCCGGTCTCGTCGGATACCTGCTCGGCAAGATCGCGACGCGGCCATTGACGGCTCTGCGTCGCGACACGGGGCGCATCGAAGATGCCGATCCCGGCACATGGCGCGTTGGTGAGACATACGGCTCCACCGAGGTCGACGATGTGGCGACGGCGCTGAACGAGAACCTTCAACGGTTGGCCGACGAGACGCACCGGCGTGGCGCGGCGCTCGATGCCGCGAGGGCTTTCGCGGCGTCGGCCACCCACGAGTTGCGGACGCCGCTGCAGGGCGCCCTCATCAATCTGGACATGGCTCGTAGCGGCCGTATCTCCGAGCCGGATCGACTCGAGGTCCTTGGCCTGGCGAACGAGCAGTTGCAACGCATGGCGGTTGCGTTGTCGGCCGTGCGTGCGCTCGCTGACGCCGAGTTCGCCGACCAGTCGTGGTTCGACGAAGTCGATCTGGCGGACGTTGCGGATGCCGCAGTTGCCGACGAGCGCCGCCGCGCCCCTGACGCGATTGTCGAGATCGAGTCGACACCGCCGACCACGCTCATCGCCTGGCGCGACGGCGTCAGATTGGCCATTGCCAACATCGTGCGGAACTCGCTGGTTCACGGAGTGCCCGTCGATGGTGCGGCGCAGCGAGTCATCGTTTCAGTCGTCGGGTCCACTGTGACCGTCGACGACAACGGTCGCGGTGTGCCGCCAGCCGACCGTCAACGCGTGCTCGAGCGATTCGAGCGCGGCGGCGGCCATGGTTCAGGGCTCGGTTTGGCGATTGCCCAGCAGGTCGCGCTGGCGCACGGAGGTTCGGTGACGATCGAGTCGAGCCCGCTCGGCGGAGCCCGCGTGGTGATGTCTCTGGCGCCGACCCGCGCCGCGTGGCCGAGCCCGGCTTACTCGTCCTCGTAGTACTCGCGGCCGAGGTGGGTGATCTGCTCCTCGCCCATCATCCAACGCAACGTGTTCTTCAGCTTCGTCAGCTGGATGAACAAGTCGTGCTCGGCATAGAGGCCCGGCGCAACCATCGGCGCCTTGTAGTAGAAGCTCAGCCACTCTTGGATGCCCGACAAGCCAGCTCGCTGGGCGAGGTCGCTGAACAACACCAGATCCAGCGCGAGCGGTGCAGCAAGGATGGAGTCGCGGCACAGGAAATCGATCTTCAGCTGCATCGGATATCCCAGCCAGCCGAAGATGTCGATGTTGTCCCAGCCCTCCTTGTTGTCACCCCGCGGCGGGTAGTAGTTGATCCTCACCTTGTGATACACGTTGCCGTAGAGCGCCGGGAACACCTCGGGATCGAGGATGTGTTCGAGCACACCAAGCTTCGATTCTTCCTTGGTCTTGAAGTTGTCGGGATCGTCGAGCACCTCGCCGTCGCGGTTACCGAGGATGTTGGTCGAATACCAACCCGAGAGGCCGAGCATGCGGGCCTTGAGCATTGGCCCGATCACCGTCTTGATCAACGTTTGCCCTGTCTTGAAGTCCTTGCCGCTGATGGGAATCTTGCGTTCCGTGGCCAGGTCCCGAAGCGCGGGAATGTCGACTGTCAGATTCGGTGCGCCGTTGGCAAAGGGCACGCCTTCGAGGATCGCGGCGTAGGCGTAGAGCATCGACGGGGCGATGGTTGGATCGTTGGCATCGATCGCAGCCTCGAACGCTTCCAAGTTCATGTGTGCCGGACCCGGTTCGATGAAGATCTCGGTGCTCGCGCACCAGATCATCACGACCCGCTCGACCACCTTCTCTTCGCGGAACCGGTTGATGTCTTCGCGTATTGCGTTCAGCATGCTGCGCTTGTTGATGGTGTGCAGGGTGTTGTCGGCGTCGATGCGCTTGACATATTCGCGATCGAACGCTGCCGGCATCGGTCGCACTTCGCGAAGAGCATCACTGACGGCTTCGATGTGCTTGCCACCTTCGAGCACACCTGCCCGCGTTGCCGCCACGTACGCATCGTCAGGAAACGGATCCCAGGCCCCGAAGACGATGTCGTCGAGCGATGCCAGCGGCAGGAATTCGCTGATCAGCGGACGCCTGTTCTCGGTGCGCATGCCCAACCGAATTGTGCCCATCTGAGTCAGCGAGCCGACTGGCGCGCTGATGCCACGCTTGACCAATTCGACACCGGCGATCAACGTCGACGCGACCGCGCCGAGCCCGACGGTCAATACGCCCAGGCGACCCTCTGCTGGAGCGACGATAGGGGACGGGGGAGTTGTCATGGCTGAAGAGGCTAGGAATGTGGAGCGCTCTAGCGTTGCATTGCTTCGTAGCTCTCTACGTATGTCCTGTGGATGTCGCGGTGACGCTGTCGAGTCGAACCGCAGTTCCGTTGCGCAGCGAGTTGGGGATCTCGGCGATCGCGTCGACGTGATCGACCAGCGCTTGCAGGTCGTTCTCCGAGGCGACCCCGGCGATCTCGATCGCGTACGAGATCCCCGTCGAGACCACTGGGTCGCCGCCGTAGCCGCCGTCAACCTTCACGACCACACGGGTCAACTGGATGCCGCGCTCTGCTGCTTCTCGAAACAGATCGTTGGAGATGCAGCCGGCAACCGCGAGGTGCAGCAGTTGTCCTCCGCTGAACCCGAAGCCTCCACCGCCGGCATCGGCTGGGCGGTCGACGACAACGGTGTGCGGTCCTGCGGTGCCGAGCGCTGTCGTCGATCCGTCAACGTTGCGGAGCTCCACCTCGAATGCCATGTCATCCTCCCGCCGTGAGACTATTGCGGCTGGTTCGTGTCACGGCCTCGCCGTGTGCGATCTCCTGACCTGCGACGTGGGCTCGCTCGTTTGCATGTGCTCGGCGTCGGGTATTGGTGAGCATGCGGAGAAGTTTGCTCCGGTCAGCAATGCAGGAGGCCAGCGTGCCACAGGAACCAATTCTCGAGCCGGGTTCAGCCGAGCCCATCTACATCGTTCCGGCGACTACGCCGCTCGAACCCGTCGCCGCTTACGAGCCGACGCAGGTCATCCCAGCGGTCTCGTATCAACCCGTCGCTCCTCCAATTGTTCAGCAGGTGCAACCGGTTCCTGCCGGTCCCATGTTCGTCGATGACAGGCGACCTGCTTGGCCGTATTTCGTTGCGTTTCTCGCCCTCCTGCTCGGTGGTGTGGCCGGGTTCCTCATCGGCAATGCCCGTCACAACGAGACAACAAGCAACACGTCGGCCACGGTGCCGCTTGACTCAACCGTCGGCTCTTCACCGACAGCGGCGGACTTGCAGAATCAGGTGACGCTGCTCACTGCTGCACAGACGAAGGCGGCACAAGACATCGCTGACTTGCAAGCATCCTTGGCCCAAACCCAAGCCGAGCGTGACTCGCTCGCGGCACAGGTCGGCACTGCCGGGACTGCGACCTCGGGTCTGCAGACCCAGCTCGACGCGGCCAACGCTCAGGTCGCCAAGCTGCAAGCGGACCTCAAGACGGCAACAACCAACCTCGACACGGCGAACGCCTCGCTGGCCCAGACCCAGGCATCGCTCAAGACCGTGCAAGGCCAGTTGGATGCGGCCAACGCGACGTTGACCGCATTGCACCCCATGCCGCTCGCCAACTACGTCAATGGCACCATCCAGAAGGCTCGCTCAGATGCGCAAGCCAACGGCTGGACCTTGATCGAGCAGCCCGGCAACTCCCCAACGGCCGCTCTCGGCACGGTACTCGAGCAGACGCCGGCACCGAACACGACGATGGTGACAGGCTCCGTCCTGTTCGTGAAAGTGAAGTAGCCGGTCAGTCAGTTGCCGGGTCCATCCGGAATAGGTTGAACATCGCCCCTTGTGGGTCGGATACGACGGCCATTCGTCCAACGGGGATGTCGAACGGCTCGACGATGACCTTTCCGCCGAGTTCGGCGACCTTGGCAGCAGTTGCATCGACGTCTTCTGCACCGAAGTAGATGCTCCAATGCGCCGGCACCCCGGGCATCGGCGGTGGAATCGCCCCGGCAAGCATCGTCTCAGGCGTGCCATCGCGCGTGAAACCGTCGTATGAACTTCCGTCGTCCATCGGTGCGGAGATCATCTTCAAGCCAAGGACCGTTTCGTAGAAACTGGCGGTGCGCTCATTCGGCGCGGCGACGAGCTCGGACCAGGTAAAGGCACCCGGCTCATTGACCCTGTCGGCGCCGATGTTGTTGATCGGCGTCCACAACATCAGGAACGCTCCGGTTGGATCGTTGATCACTGCCATCCGGCCGGCGTCCATCACGTCGAACGGCGGTACGTGCACCGCGCCGCCTGCTCCTTCGACCAACGCCGTGGTCGCGTCGACGTCGGCAACGGTGACGTACATCTGCCAGTGCGGCGGCACGCCGGCGGCGGCCTGCTCCGGCTGTTGGGGACTGATGGCGGCAACGTTGTCGCCCTTGATCGTGGCCATCGAATAGAACACATCGTCACCCATGGGGAGATCGTTGAAGGACCATCCGAAGAGGTCGCCGTAGAACGACTTCGCAGCCGGCTGATCACTTGTGGCAAGGTCAGTCCACGATGGTGTGCCAGGTGTGTAGCTGTCTCGCTTGGCCATGGTGATTCCTCTCGTCGGGGGACGAGCGAGAGGCTATATCAGCCCGACGACCGCGCTTGTTGGCGGTAGTTTCACGTCGTGCATACCTGGAAGGTACGACCGGTCGGGGCAGACGAGTTCGAGCCATGGACTCGATTGTTCCGCGGATACGCCGACTTCTACCACTGGCCCACCAGCGACGAACATCAACGTCAAATCTGGGGCTGGATCCACGACGATCACAGCATCGAGGCGCTCGTCGCAGTTGCCGTCGATCGACACGGCAGCGAAATGGGCGAACCGCAGGGCTTGGCTCACCTTCGCGAGTGGGTGCGACCGCTTCGTGGCGTGATTTCCGGCTATCTCGACGACTTGTTCGTCGAGCCGAGTGTTCGCGGGACGGGGGTCGTTGAAACTCTGTTCGCAGAGATCAATCGCCTCGCCCTCGCGCGCAACTGGGCCGTCGTGCGGTGGACGACCGCCGATGACAACTACCGCGCCCGCGCCGTCTACGACCAGCGCGCAACGCGCACGACATGGATCACCTACGACATGACTCCGGTGGCTTCCGATGCGACGGGAACATCCGCAGCCGTGTGAACCTTGCGCACGTCGCGACCGGTCAGGCACAGCGCTGCTGCGGCAGTGATCACCGCACCGCTGAACAACGTGAGACGGGTGCCGAGCAGCGACGGCTCTCCCAAGACGCCCCCGATCACGAAGCCGGCGGCAAGCCCCAAGGTCCCAAGCACGCTCACCGTCGACTCGACTCTGCCGCGCATCGCGCCGGGTGATCCGGCAGCGACGACGGTGCCGTATGCCACCAGGCTGATTGTGCCAACGGGATCGGCCAGCAACTGCTGGGCGACCAGCATGGTGTAGCCGAGCAGCGACGGTCCCGGAGCGAACGCCATCAGCGACATGGCCGGAGCCGTAGCGACGAGTGCGACAACGATGGATCGATGCAGACCCATTCGGGCGAGTACGCGCGGTGCAAGCGCGGCGGCCACGAGTGAACCGACCCCGCCGATTGCATAGACAATGCCTTGCGGGCCGGTGTCGTAGCCCAGCGTCTTGGTGACGTGGACGATCACAACGCTGCCGACGATTCCGGTGCCGACCCCGGCGATGACTTCCGACATGGCCACAGGACCAAGAACGACATGACGCCGCACGTAGCGAGCCCCATCTCTCAGCTCGGTGAGCACGTCGGTGCGGTTCTGTCTTTGCAGCGCCGGAGGCGTCGGTCGAAGGAGCACAGTGACGGCCGCGGCCCAGACGAACGAGCCGGCATCGATCGCCAAGCCGGCGGGGCCGCCGAACACATGCACAAGCCAGCCCGCCATGCCGAACGCCGCCAATTCGGCAACCGCCGAGATTCCCTGGATGATCGACTGGGCACCCGCAAAGAATTCGCGGGGAACGGTGATCGGGACTGTCGAGCGGAACGCTGCCCGGAAGAACGGGGCGATACATCCGCTGATCAACCCAACCGCATAGATCGCCGTCATCGTCAGCCGGTCGAACGCGGCGAGGAGTGGAATCACTGCGGTGGCAGCGGCGAGGGCAAGGTTCGCGATGACGAGGACACGCCGCCGTGACCACCGGTCGACAAACGTACCTGCGAACAGCCCGAGGAATGCGGAGGGCAACAGTTCTGCGAGAAACACCAGACCAATGGAAAGCGTTCCCTGGTTGAGCTCCCTCGCTGCAGTCCACGGAAGCGCCAATCGCGAGACCAGTGATCCGAACATCGAGACGCCCTCGCCGAGGACGAGGACCCGCAGTTCTCGATGCTTCCACGCACCCTTGATTTCCGAGTTCATCTGTTGGCTATCAAGCCAGCAGCTCCTTCTGCATTGGAGCGGGGAAACGCACGTTGACCCGCGCCTCGCCGATCAGATCACCGAGCCGTTTGGCTTCGGCGCTGATCGATTTCAGTCGCTTCGCCGGCAGGTCTGCAAGCAATCTCAATGCGATCTCCCCGTACTTGCGCTGGGCCCAGCCACCGGCGACGCGACCGTCGACCCAGATCGTCGGTCCCGCATTTCCATTGGTGTCGAACACCGGGCTGCCGAACTTGGCGAGATCGCCGAGATACCAGGCTCGGTTCTTCCAGCCCATCGTCGTCGGATCGAGCGCCGGCAGGAACGCGATCCAGGGCTCGCTGACTTCATCGTCGGTGTCGTCCGGCAATACCCAACCCACGCCGGTTCCGGATCCGGCGTCGAGGTCGACGTCGACAGCGTCGATAGCGGCTAACGAGCGCTTCGTTGTGGTCGCGGTCCAGCCAGCCCACCACTGCAGGTCGGCAGTCGAAGCAGGACCGAAGCGGGCAAGGTAGTTGCGAGCGAGCTCAGCAGCTCCGGTATCGACGTCTTCGCCCGTGAGACCACCCGGCAGCCACTGATCGGCGACCGACCACGGATACTCGGAGTTGGTCCACGAACCGCTCGGCCGGCCGCGCACGATTGCT
>JAENVT010000127.1 GCA_016650435.1 Ilumatobacteraceae bacterium | reverse complement strand
GTCGTTGCTGATGGCTGCAACGTTGGTGAAGGTCAGGTTGTTGTACGTGCCACCGGCCAGCGAAACGCCGTTCACGAAACCCTGGACACCGAGGTCAGAGATCGTCACATTGTTGGTACCCGATGCGATGTCGATGCCATTGCCGCTGTGCGCGCCCTGCAACACCGTGGCGCCGGAGCCGGCACCCAACAGCGTGATGGGCTTGGTGATGGACACTGACCCGACGTATGTGCCGGCCTTGGCCAGCACCGTGTCGGCGGAGGCTGCGTTGGTCACTTCGCCGGCGATGGTCCCGCCGATGCGACGGACATTGGTGAAGGTGTACGGAGCGCTGGTGTAGGAGTACGAGCGAACGTCGAAAGGTACCTGGGTGATCAGTGCGACGGCAGCCTTGTCGAACGAGTTGTCGTTCCAGAACGACGCCCAGTCGAATTGGGCCTCGAGGTAGACACCGCGGGCTCGGATGTACTGGGTGCTGTTCGCGAAGGAGTTGTCCTTGACGGTCGCCCCGCCGACCGGAGTCACGTACCACGGGACACCACCCGAACCGTTGAAGCTGATCGCGTTGTAGCCGTTGTTGCCGAGATCGAATGTGTTGCGCAGGATCTCGCGTCCGCTGGTCGGACCGGTATTGCCGGCGCCGCTGGAGATGTCGACGTGCGTGCCGTCAGAGAACATGTTGTCGAGGATGTGGTAGCTCTGCACCACAGTGCCGCCGGCAGAGAAGTCGTCGATGTAGATCGATCCGCCGTTCGGGATGACCGTCTGGACGTACCGCAGCGTGAAGTTGTCGGCGACGACCTCGATGGTCTTGTTCTCCCCGAGGTCGTTGGGGCCGATCTTCACACCCTGGATGGTGGTGTCGGCGGCCTCGACGAAGATCCCGTCATATCCGAAGTTGTTCGTTGCGTTGGTCGTGATCGTTGCCAGAGTCGCGTTGGCATCAGTGATGGCTACGTCGCCTGCGGTCACGCCGATCAGGCTGATGCCTGGCTTGGCGGATCCGAAGAAGAGGCCGAACTGGTAGGTGGCGCCGATGGTCGTCGGAGCGCTGTTGGGTGCAACCTCGTGGTAGTTGCCCGGCATGACTCGAACCTGTCCGTTGGCGTTGACCGTGTTGAGCGCAGCCTGGATGGTCTTCTTTGCGCTCGTCGCTGTACCGCCGCCGAATGCGTCGTTACCGGTCGCCGCGTTCACGTAGCACGTTGTGGTGCACGGCGTCTCGGCCTCGAAGTCGAACGTGGTGTCGACTCCGCCGACGCCGATCGTCAGGTTGTCGGCGTTGCCATCGAAGCTGGCCCAGCCGCTGCCGGCCTTCAGGTAGAGCTTGCCGAACGTCGGGCGGATTCCCGCATTTGGAAAGTCGAGCTTCAACTGGGTCCACGTGCACGGGGAGCCCTGCGTGCAGGCCTTGCCCACGTTCAGGCCACCGACGAAGGCGTTGCCGCTCTGCCACCACTTGCCAGCCGTGGTGTCCCAGTGCCGCCACGTGTTCTGCGTCACGGTTCCGCCGAGGGTCTCGTAGGGCTCGTAGACGATTCGGCCCTGGAAACCGGTGAATGCATCGGTGAGGTCGTAGTCGGCACCCATCTGCAGGGCGATCGCCAGATTGTTGCCAGAGTCGACGCTGGCCCGATAGGTGTCGTAAGAGAGGGTGGTGATGCTGGCCAACGGTGTGCCGGCGAAGCCCGCGCCGCCCTCAAAATCCCAGCCGGCATTGGACGCCGACAGCTGCAGTCGCGCGCTACCGACTCCCACCGGCGGAGTGGCCGGACCGACGACCAGTGATCCGGAGCCGTTTCCGTTGGTGTTGTCGTCGACGATTGCCCAGCCGTTCATCGATGAGGGCTTCACCACTATTGGTGGCGTTGCCGCCTGAGTGACGCCAGGTGCGAGTGTGATGATCGACGCCGTGGCCATCGCCACAACGGCGAGACTCACCCGCCCGATCGTGGACAAACGCATAGATGAATGTGACCTGACCATGTAAAAGTTCCGCCTTTGTTTGTCAAGTTCCCACTTGATGTGATGGTTCTATCTCAAAGAGTGGGCAAATACCTCGAAACCGCGGCTCAATAGGCCGAACGGTTCAGTGTTTGTCAAGTGAGCGAGGCTTGAACAGCGGAGCGCGGTCGCACCACCACTTAGGCGAGGTTTTACGACGCGGCGATCTGCTCTGCCAGGAACGGCGACTCGAGCGCCTGAACTGGCGTGAAGTCGCGATGATGTTGGTGCTCCGGCCGGCCGTACGCGGTCTGGTGGTTGCGCACCGGGTTGAGGATCAGCGAGAAGATCCGGCGGTCCCACGGCGACATGTTGGGCGGCGAACCGTGCACCATCGTGTCGCCGAAGATCAACACCGTGCCGGGCGGTCCCTTCGGGCAGTACAACCCGCCGCGCTCGGCGAGCGGTCGGACGTCTTCCGGCGCGACGGTCCACAACGGGTAACTGGTGGTAGTGACGTCGAGCGAGGTCGGTGCCGGCCCATCTAGATGCGACCCGGGAATGAAGATCAGTGGCCCGTTGAACTCGGTCACTTCGTCGAGGAAGATGGCGACATTCATCGCCTTCGCCTCCGGCATCAGGTCGTCGTTCTTCCACGTGCCGTAATC
>JAENVT010000126.1 GCA_016650435.1 Ilumatobacteraceae bacterium | reverse complement strand
GGTCAGCCACCACGTTGCCGAAGTCCTCAATCGCCCGCTCAACCCGCAGGCGCCGTACGTGGGTGCATCGGCCTTCGCCCACAAGGCCGGCCTGCACGTCAGTGCGATTGTCCGCGCCAAGGATGCCTACGAGCATGTCGATCCCGAGTTGGTCGGCAACGGGACGCGCTTCATCGTCAGCGAAATGGCCGGCCGGGCCACGATTCAGATGAAGGCCGAGGAGCTCGGCCTCCCGATGGACGGGCCCGCTGTCAACCAAGTCATCGACGATCTCAAGCGGCTCGAGCACGAGGGTTATCACTTCGAGGCGGCCGATGCGTCGCTCGAGCTTTTGATGCGCCGGGCCGCCGGCTGGCAGCAAGAGTTCTTCCGTGTCGAGAGCATGCGAGTGATCACCGACGAGCTGGCCACTGGTGACTTCACCACCGAGGCAACGGTAAAGGTGTGGGTCGGCGATCAGCGGCACGTCCACACGTCTGAGGGCAATGGTCCCGTCAACGCGATCGACTCGGCCATGCGCGCCGCTGTCGGGGGCTCGTACCCGCTGCTGGCCAAGGTCCACCTGACCGACTACAAGGTGCGCATTCTCGATGGCGCCACCGCAACGGGCGCCATCACCCGTGTGCTGATCGACGCTACCAATGGCAATCGAACCTGGACCACGATCGGTGTCAGCGCCAACATCATCGAGGCTTCATGGCGAGCGTTGGAAGAGAGCCTCGTGTACGGCTTGCTGCATTCCAGCACCGAGGAGTGACACGGCGACTGTTCGCCAGGTAGAAAGGTGTTCATGGCAGCGCCGAAGTTCGCCCCCGTCTCACCCGTCGACGACTCGAGGGTCTATGGCTCGCCCGACATCGTGCCCGGTTCGTGGAAGCCGAACCGGCCCGGCGATCTCGTCGGCTTCCAGCCAGAGGGAGCCCGGCTGGGCTTTCAGGGACCGGATCAAGGCTTCGCACTGAAGATCGCCAATGGTTTTCGTGATCGACTGCAACTGCAACCGGGCGAACACGCCGCCGACGCGATCCAGGGTTGCCTCGGAATTGCCCTGCGGCGTGCGTCGATCTTCAGTCGTGCTCCGGTCGTTCACGACCTGACCATCGCCTTCACGTTGTGGGGCTTCCTCGACGACGATCCTCCTGCCGAACTCAAGGCGTTGCGGGCCAGGTTGTTCGAGGGAGTCAGCAACACACTGCATCACTACGACGAGGCTCGCGCCCTCGTCGACATGGTGCCCGAGGCAACCTTGCCCATGTCACCTGCACAGATCGCGGCTGCCTATCCAGGAAGATGGAAGGAGTTGTTGGGCGTATGACCCAGCCGATCAACCTCACCGACGAGCAGCACGAGTTCCGCGCTGTCGTTCGCAGATTTGCCGAAGACAAGGTCGCGCCTCGCGCTGCGGCGACCGACGAGAAAGCCGAATACGACTGGGAGGTCTTCAAGGCCCTCGTCGCCGCCGACCTCACGTCGCTGCAATATCCCGAGGAGTACGGCGGCCAGGGCGCGTCGCTCGTCACGCAAGCCATCGCCGTCGAGGAATTGGCGCGAGCTTGTGCTTCGACGAGCCTGATCTTTCTCATCTCCAAACTCGGCATGTTGCCGGTGATCAACTTCGGATCCGACACGTTGAAGGCCGAGGTGCTGCCGCGGATCTGTGATGGCAGTAGCCAGGCGAGCTACTGCCTCAGCGAAGCCGATGCCGGCAGCGACGTGGCGTCGATGAAAACTCGCGCGGTTCGCGATGGCGACGATTGGGTGATCAACGGCACCAAGTGTTGGATCACCAACGCGGGGATCAGTGACTTCTACACCGTGTTCGCCCGCACGTCCGACGACCGCCACAAGGGCATCACCTGTTTCTTGACCAAGGCCGAGTGGGGTGTGCACGTCGACAAGCTCGAGCACAAACTGGGCATCAAGGGATCACCGACCGGCGTTGTGCGATTCGACGATTGTCATGTGCCCGACGGCTGGCGTCTCGGCGAAGTCGGTCAAGGATTCGCGGTCGCAATGCACACCTTGGATCGCTCGAGGCCGACCATCGGCGCGCAGGCTGTAGGTATCGCCCAGGGTGCCCTCGACTATGCGGTGGGCTACATGAAGGAGCGCCGTACGTTCGGTCGCCCGCTTGCCGACAACCAGGGTCTGCAGTGGATGGCCGCGGATTGCGCGACCAGCATCGAGGCAGCGCGGGCATTGGTGTACCGCGCCTGCGCGATGGTCGACGACGGTGACCCGACCGGCGAGTTGGGCATAGCTGGCGCGATGGCCAAGTGCTTCGCTAGCGACGTGGCCATGAAAGTCACGACCGATTGCGTGCAGTTCCTCGGTGGCTACGGCTACACCAGTGAGTTTCCCGTTGAACGAATGATGCGCGACGCGAAGATCACCCAGATCTACGAAGGCACCAATCAGATCCAACGAATCGTGATCGCCAAGAAGCTGTTCAGCTAGGAAAGTCTTGCGCCGAACCGACTGCGGGTGACGACCGCAGGCGTGCGACGACCATCATCGACTCGGGCGGTCCGTTACGGCGGACTTGTTCAAGGGCGATGTGCACCATGTGCAAGCCCTGCTGTTCCATGGTCTGCTGGAACGACGGCCACAGTTGTTCGGCGATGACCCACGCAACCACGGCCCCGGGCTGCAACAGCTTGACGAGCGCGGGGATCGCGTCGGCACCGACGTGCCCGGTGGTGAAGGTGCCGGCCGAGATGCTGGCGCCGTAGCAATGCTCGATGGTCAACGGCTGCGTCAGGTCGGCGGTGAGCAGGTGCCGGTACACACCGAGCTGGGCCGCGACGTCCAGCATCGACGAAGAGATGTCGACCCCGTCGATCGACCCGAACCCGTGGTGAGCCAGACGCACGCCGGCTGCGCCTGTGCCACAGCCGAGGTCGATCACCGGCTGATCGCGGTCGGGCACATGAGTGGCCAACAGGTCGGCGATGCGGTCGGTCCCGATGAACCCCATCACCTCGAACACGTCGTGGTCGTAGTCGGCAGCCCACGAGTCGTACAGACGCACGGCATCGTCCGGCGTCCGCAGCGAACGCGCCCGTGTGACTCGGTCGTCCGACGTCATCGCACCGGTGTGCGGTCAAACGTTTTGTGGCTGCTCGCGTACTCCGGTAGGCAGCTGCTCGGATCGAGTCGGTTGGATCGTCTTGTTGCCAGTGAAGTCGCCACTCAGTACTCGCACGACGAGCTGGCCGTTGGCGAGGGAGGCCTCGACGCCAGAGCCGAAGCCGTCGGGCGTC
>JAENVT010000125.1 GCA_016650435.1 Ilumatobacteraceae bacterium | reverse complement strand
GTGGTGATTCGGCTTCGGTATGTCGTCAAGGTTTCATACCATCGCCGCACGGCGATGTCTCGCCGCGCCGTCTTCGTGCGCGACGAGCATTGCTGCCAGTACTGCGGCGACATGGCCGACTCGATCGACCACATCATGCCGAGGTCGCGTGGCGGAGAGCACATCTGGGAGAACGTCGCCGCGGCCTGCCGGCCGTGCAATCTGCGCAAGCGCGACCGCACCCCCGACGAGGCGGGTATGCGGTTGGCTCGTGCGCCGCGCGCCCCGAAAGAACTGGCCTGGATCACGGTGTCGGTCAATCGGGTTCCCGAGGCCTGGAAGCGGTACCTCGCGCTCGCCAGTTGACAATGCCCGCGTGGCAGATCCAACACGCTGCCGGCGATGCCGGCGCGTTCCACGCACGGGGGCTACCTGCCGAGCAGCGGATTGCCACATTTTTCGCCGTTGAGTCGCCGGTGTTGGTGCTTGGTTCGTCGCAGCGTGCCGACTCGGTCGACAACGATTCGGCCGCGCGGCACGGCATCGAGATCGTCCGGCGGAGCTCGGGGGGCGGAGGAGTCTTGTTGTGGCCCGGCGAGTTCGTGTGGCTCGACCTCGAGATCCCGGCAGGCGACCCGCTGTGGAGTGATGATGTCGGTCGATCGATGTGGTGGGTGGGGGATCTGTGGCGCGACGCTCTCGCCGGCTTCGAGCCGTCCGCCATCGTGTACCACGGCCGACTCGCTCCGACCCGATGGTCGTCGGACGTTTGCTTCGCCGGTGCCGGGCCAGGCGAGGTGCTCGTCGGGGACGCAAAGCTGGTGGGAATCTCGCAACGACGAACTCGCCGCGCTGCCAGATTTCAAACGATGGTCCATTTGCGCTGGCGCCCCGAAGTGATGGCGTCGCTCGTAGCGGAGCGTCCATCTGCCGATGAGCTGACTCGCTTCGTACGTATCTGCGCTACCTCAGGCGACGATGTCAAGGCTCGCCTGACCTCCGGCCTCGACGGTCTCGCGACCTAACGCCCCAACAGCGCAGCAGCGGAAATCGGACGCGTTTCTCTCTGGTAATTTGCCGCAATCCGAAGAGATTGGGAGGGGTCATGACCAGTCGTTTGACGAGAAGAACCTTCATCGAATTGGGCGCCACCGGCGTTGTGGTGGTTGCGGCCGGCGGGCTGAGCGCAACCAGTTCATCTGCTGCCTCGCGCTCTGACGGCGAAGAGCGTGACGACGACAGACGTCACGATGAGCCGTTCGTCGAAGCCGATGTGAAGGAGTTGCAGCGGTTGATGCGAAGGGGAAAGTTGTCGAGCCGGGAGTTGACCGAGGGCTACCTCGACCGGATCGGCCGGCTGAACCCCACTCTGAACGCGATCATCGAGACCAACCCCGAAGCGGTGAAGATCGCCAAGCGCAGGGACAAGGAGCGCCGTGCCGGGCACGTACGGGGGCCACTGCACGGGATCCCTGTCATCGTCAAGGACAACATCGCGACCGACGACAAGATGGAGACGACGGCCGGGTCGCTTGCCCTCGTCGGCAGTCGTGTACCGGGGGACGCAGATCTCGTCAGTCAATTGCGCGCCGCCGGGGCCGTCATCCTTGGCAAGGCGAACCTTTCAGAGTGGGCGAACTTCCGAGGATTCGGATCGTTCAACGGATGGAGCGCCCGGGGAGGCTTCACCCGCAATCCGTACGTCCTCGATCTGGATCCGTGTGGGTCGTCGTCGGGCTCGGCGGCGGCCGCAGCGGCGAGTCTCTGTGCCGTAGCGGTCGGCTCGGAAACGGACGGATCGATCTTGTGCCCATCCGGCGAGCAGTCGCTGGTCGGGATCAAGCCGACCGTCGGTCTTGTCTCTGGCAGCGGCATCATCCCGATCGCTCATTCGCAGGACACTGCCGGCCCGATGACTCGATCAGTCAGTGACGCAGCAATCCTGCTCGACGCGATCCGCGTGCCGGGCAGCAGCGTGCTCGGCCAGCCAGTTCCGCGCACATACACCGCGTTCCTCGACAGGCATGCACTCGACGGCGCTCGGCTGGCGTACGACCACCGTTACGTCGAGGGAGATTTCGGCCCGGGCGACGATGCCTCACTTGCAGTCGTCGACGAGGTGCTCGACAGGTTGCGCAACGCGGGTGCCGAGGTTGTCGACGTCACATCTGTCGATCCGACGCAGCCCGATGCAACCGGACGCATTCCGTTCGACGACGAATTGACCGTGCTGCTGTTCGAGTTCAAGGTGCAAGTTGCCGAATACATGGCGCCGCTTCGTCACACCGAAATGCGCACGTTGGCCGACTTGATCCAGTTCAACAAGGACCACTGCGACGAAGAGCTGAAGTTCTTCGGCCAAGAGATCTTCGAGTTGGCCGAGGCGACGAGTGGCGACCTCACTGATGCCGAGTACCTCGCGGCCAAGGCGACGAACCAAGGATTCGGCAAGGGTGTGATCGATGGCTTCTTGGGCCAGGGATTCGACGCGATCATCACGCCGTCGTTCAGTTTCGGCACGTCGCCTGCGGCCGTCAGCGGCTATCCGAGCATGGCCGTTCCTGTGGGCTACACGCCTACCGGTCGTCCGGTCGGGTTGTGGCTCGCCACGGGGTTCATGCAGGAGCCGACGCTGGTCCGGCTCGGCTTCGCAATCGAGCAGCTGTTGCAAGCGCGGGTGCCACCAACACTCAGCGGAGCTGTTCCGCCCGAACCGGCGAGGTTCCCGGGCTGCCCAACAGCATCGGCGGCGCCATCAATTGCGGCGTCGACATCGTCGTCGGCGCATCGTGATCACTTGAGTTCGCACCCGCGCCATTGGTGACGCCGCTACTGCGTTCGGCTTGAACCATCAGAACGATGCGGCCAGCGCCACGCCGCGGTGAAACTGGGCGCCGATGTGCAGTTGTGCCAGGGGGAGTGGCGGCGAGTAGAGGAAACCCTGCGCAAACCGGCACCCGACGTCGAGCAGCAACTCGTGTTGAGCCATGGTCTCGATTCCCTTGGCGATCACCTCGACGCCGATCTGCTCGGCAAGCCCCATGATCGCGACTAACAAGCTGAGCGACCGTGCACCAAGGAGTGCGTCGTGCACCAGCCCGCAGTCGAGCTTGACGACGTCGATCGCGAAATCTCGCAAGCTGACCAAGTTGGCCGACTGGCCACCGAAACCGTCGAGAGCGAATCGCACACCAGTGCTTCGAAGCCGGCTCATGTTCAACTGGACGTAGTCGGCCTGCTCGGTACCGACCGAGTCGGTCAATTCGAACTGCAGCATGTTGGCAGGCATCGCTCGCGCCGTGAGCGTTGCGGTGACCTTGTCGGCGAACGTGACGTCGGCGAGCTCGGATGCGGTGACGTTTACCGAGACACGAGGCAGGCTCGCCGGGTCGAGAACCTTTGACATCTGCGCCCACAGCTCGAGTGCTGAGCCCAATATCTGACTGCCCACCTCACGCACTACTC
>JAENVT010000124.1 GCA_016650435.1 Ilumatobacteraceae bacterium | reverse complement strand
GAGCGAACGCCCAACCTGCCCAAAGCGACGGGACTGCTCGCAGGACTACGCAGTGACGTCACGCCCCAACAGCTCGCCCGTGCTGCGGTGGAAGGTGTGGTCTGCGGATTGCTCGACGCGCTCGATGCCTTGGCTGCCCAGACGCCGCTCACCGCGGTGCGGCTGGTCGGAGGCGGAGCGCGTAGCGCCGCGTACCGACAGGTCGTCGCCGAGCTCTGCGATTTCCCGGTGTCGCTCGCCAACGCCGACGAAGCGGTCGCGACCGGCGCGTGCGTGCAGGCCGCAGCGGTCGCCCTCGACATCTCTCATGGCGAGGTCGCTCAGCGCTGGGGGCTGGGTGTTGCAACTCCCCTCGGTGCAGCGACCGGCGACACTGCTGGCGTGCGGGCTCGCTACGCCGAGCTGCGTTCGGCAACACATCCGTCCACCGCATGACCACAGACCCATTTGCCGTGCTCGGCGTCAGCCCCGATGCGACTCTCGACGAGGTCCGCGCCGCGCGACGAAAGCTTGCGGCCGAATTCCATCCCGATCATGGTGGTGATCCGGTGAGGATGGGCGAGATCAACATCGCCTTCGACGCGGCAATTGCCCAGATAGCTATTCGACGAGTCCCGGCGCCGCTGGCCCCGCCTCCATCGGCCGCGCCGCCGGCTTCCGCACAGCCGTCCGCGGGTCGTCGATATCCAGGCGTGCAGCACGATGCGCCCTCCTTCACCATCGATACCTTGCCGGTCGACGCATTCGAGGCCTTGCTGATCGTCACCTCATGGATGGGCGAGGTGCTGGTCGACGACCCGCCGTACCTTCTCGAGGTTCACCTCACCGAGCCGTCGCCGTGTTGGTGCCGCCTCGACCTCGTGCCCGATGCGGGCAGCAGCACGGTGACGTTGACTGTCGCCTCGATCGACGGCGCCCCCGCCCCCGATATCGAAGCCGTCCGCGATCTGTGGGTCGCCAACCTCAACCGCTTGTAAGGGCCAAGGTCCGGCGGTCGCCCCGCTGAAATTCAACTCCCGCGGCGGTTTCGTCAGTTCCGGTGAGGACACAAACCAGCAGTCGGCTCCTGTCCTCACCGAAATCACGGATTCGGCAGCGCGAAGACGTGGCCGCGCCAGGAACCGGTTGCGGTGAAATCCACGGTGAAGCCTTGCGTTGACGTCCCGCAGCGGTGACGATGCGATCTTGCTGTACGAGGACTTGCCACCAATTTCGCGGCCAGAGCTAGCCGATTCACTGAAGGGTGGGACATCCGAAGAGAAATCACGGGCACTACTTCGACTGGCACTTCACGATGCCGACCCCTCCTTTGTGGAACAGAGACCGTGATGTGCCGCTAGGAGCGACGGATACGGTTCGTCACGTTGGCGATGGGTCGCCAACCTCAACAGCCTGCGAGCGCTGGTATGAAGGACGGGCGACGAACTGCCGATCGGTGGATCGGGCGTCAGCCGTGGCTGGCGTCGACGATGCAGAACCGGTTGCCTTCGGCGTCAGCCAACACCACGAAGTCAGGATCGGTGGGGTAGTCCCAGGGCACCCGAGTTGCACCAAGGCCGACGAGCCGCTCGATCTCGGACGACTGCTCTGCGGTGCTGTCGACCACGAGATCGAGATGGACCCGGCCAATCCTTCACTGGAGTGACCGACCGATTCACAGCGATTCGTGTTCCGACGCGGTCGGGTGGAACCAGGATCGTGAAGCCGTCATCGGAACCCGGGAACCTGACGACTTCGTAGCCGAACGCTTCAGCCCAGAAGGCGACAGCACGATCGACATCGTTGGCACCCAAAACGACGGTCCCGAGGCGCAGCACGGCGAAAGTCTCGCGCGGCTGGAGTTCGAAGTTCCGCGCTATTGGTGAGAGACCGGGCCGGTGATCAGACCGCAAGCGTGCTCTGCACGTAGTGCATTGCTTCGATGAACTCGGGTTCGCCGAACCGACGGGCGATCGCCTCAGGCGACAGCTCGGCGAGACGCTCCTGAATCCACCAGACGTTTCCAAGTGGGTCGCGGATCCGGCCGACGCGGTCACCCCAAGCCAGCACGGTCAACTCTGTCATGACGGTGGCGCCGGCTTCGAGCGCCTTACCGACCACGGCGTCCGCGTCGGCGACGTAGACGCGCAGGTACGCCCCAGTGTGCGGCCACTCGGGCCGAGAGTCGAACATCATCACGACCGAGTCGCCGATCCTCACCTCGGCGTGTCCGATCGCACCGTCGTCGTTGACCACCCTGGCGATCTCCGTCGCGTCGAAGGTGAACACGACAAATTCGATCAACGTCGCGGTGTTGCGAGAGATGATCCACGGCGTGACCGTGCCATATCCTTCCGGAACCGCGCGGATGCCTTCCTGTCGCTCGGTCATGCTCACCAGAGTTACCTTTCGCTGGGTCGGCGAAACGTGTGAACCGGCTGTCGACCGGGTAACTGTCGGGACATGAGCAACGATCCGAAGCCGACCCCGGCCGAACCGGAGCCAATTCCGAACCCGCCCGAACCGCCGCCCATTCCACCGGCCAAGCCCGATGGCGACCCGCCGCCAACGGTGGGCGAACCGCCCGACGGCTCCGAGTTCAAAGTCGACAACTAACGCTTCGCAGCGGCAGGCGGAGATCGTGGGTGAGACGGCACGCCGAAGGCGTACCGGCTCACGCGGAGGCTTTGATCAGGCGGTCGCGGATGGCGTGGCCGAGGCCGCGAGCGGGAGGAAGCACGGCGATGACGGTGTGAATACCTCGGTCGTCGGCGTCTCGGAGACGAGCAAACAAGGTGTGGGCGTAGTTCGCCAGATCGTCGTCGTCCAGGATCTCGGCGCCGGTCAGACCATCGGCTAGCGCTGGGGCCTCGGCCCGGGAATTGGCCAGCACAACCTTGCACAATGGTGCGTAGTGCGATTCCAGCATGCCGGGTGCACGACTGGGGCCGTCTGGCGCACCGAGCGTCATCTTGAGGAGCGATTCGATCTCTTCGGACGAGATGCCACCTGGCCGCAACACTTGCGGCGGGTCGACCGTGCAGTCGACGATCGTCGATTCGACGCCGACCGGGCAGGCGCCACCGTCGAGCACGAAGTCGACATCGTCGCCGAGGTCGGCGCGCACATGATCGGCGGTGGTCGGGCTGACCCGGCCGAACCGGTTCGCAGACGGTGCAGCAAGTCCTCCACCGAATCGGCCGAGCAACTCCAACGTCAGTGGATGGGCCGGCACGCGAACGCCAACGCTCGAGCGACCACCGGTGACGAGATCGAGCACCGTTGCGGCGCGCGGCACCAAGAGCGTCAACGGACCGGGCCAACAAGCGTCAGCGAGCACCGCCGCGGCGGGGGGAATGTTTGCTGCCCAGTCGCCGAGCTGCGTGGCCGCACCGATGTGGACGATCAACGGGTGGTCGGCAGGCCGTCGCTTCACGGAGAAGATCCGCCGCACCGCGTCCGCGTTGGTCGCGTCGGCGGCGAGCCCGTAGACCGTCTCGGTCGGAATGGCGACAAGCCCACCGGCGCGCAGTACCGACAGGGCGCGATCGATGTCACTCACAACGGAACGGCGTCGAGAAAAGTGAGGGCGGCATCGATGAAGCCGAAGGACTCCGGCGTCGCGAAGTGGTCGACGTTGCGCAATGTGCGCAGTGTCGCGTTGGGCAAAGCATCGACCAGCGGCTGGCCCGACCCAGCGAAATCTCGGTCACCGATCACCACCAGGGTCGGACATGTCACCGTCGAAAGCATCTCCGGAAGGATCGTGAGGCGGCCGCGTTTCATCACCGCGGTGAGGGCGACGATATCGTTACCTGGTTGCCCGGCATATTGAACGAACATGCGCGCCAGGTTGTCGTCCGGGTCTCCGTGGCCCTCGAGTGCGGCGATGATCCTAAGCGTCCGAGAATCGTCGGTTGCGAAGAGTGATTCGCCAATGCCAGCCAGCACCAACCTGTTGAACCGTTGTGGCTCCGCCATCGCCACGCGCAACACGGTGATCGCCCCCAACGAGAATCCAATCGCATCGACAGCGCCCTCCGGCCATGCTTCGACAACTCTGGTCGTCAGGTCGTCGTACGCCGCTGGGTCGTGTGGTTTCGGCGCTGATCCATGCCCGAGCAGATCAACGCCGACCACGGTCCTGCCGGCGTCACGCAACAGCTCGGTGAACCCGTTGGCCTGCCACGTCGACTCGAACGAGCCTCCCCATCCGTGCACGAGAACAACTGGTGGCGCCACTGCACAAACCGTATCGGTCCCCGGTCGTCGCACTTGACCTGCAGAAGCCGTAGCCTTGAGCGGCCCGTCATGGCCACTGTCGATCTGGAGCTGCAATGCGCCTGCTGAACGAAAGCCCGCCGTACGACCTCACCTACAGCGATGTCTTCATGGTGCCCAGCCTGTCGTCGGTGCCATCGCGGTTCACCGTTGATCTCAGCACCCCCGATGCGCTTGGCACGACGATCCCTGTCGTGGTCAGCAACATGACCGCGGTTGCCGGTCGTCGTATGGCGGAGACCGTGGCCCGCCGGGGCGGTCTGACGGTGCTTCCGCAGGACATTCCTCTCGACGTTGTCGAGGGCGTCATCGATTACGTCAAATCACGGCACACGGTGTACGACACACCCATCACGCTCAGCCCCACCCATACGGTCGGTGATGCACTCGGTCTCATCCACAAGCGTGCCCACGGCGCGCTCGTTGTGGTCGGCGACGATGGCGCGCCCGCTGGAATTTTCACCGAGCATGATGCTGTTGGCTTCGATCGGTTCAGCCAGTTGAAGAATGTGATGAGCAGCGACCTCATGGTGATCGAGGACGGCGCGCCGCCAGACGAGATCTACGAGCGACTCAGCGGACAACGGCTGTCGGTCGCTCCGGTGGTCGACAGCTCGGGCCGGCTCATCGGTTGCGTGACGCGCAAGGGCGCTCTGCGCTCGACGATCTACAGGCCGGCCGTCGACGCCAACGGGCGGCTGCGCATCGCCGTCGCGGTGGGCATCAACGGCGACCCTGCCACCAAGGCTAAGTCGTTGCTGGCGATGGGTGCCGACGTGCTGGTCATCGATACAGCCCACGGCCACCAGACCCGAACGCTGCGAGCCATCGAAGAGGTGCGTGCTGTTGCACCCGACGCATCGATCGTTGCCGGCAACGTCGTGACCGAGGAGGGCACGCGTGATCTGATCAACGCCGGTGCTGACGTGGTGAAGGTCGGGGTCGGTCCCGGGGCGATGTGCACCACTCGAATGATGACTGGCGTCGGTCGTCCACAGTTCAGCGCAGTGCTGGAATGCGCAGAGGAGGCTGCTTCTTACGGCAAGCACATCTGGGCCGATGGCGGCGTGCGCTACCCGCGCGATGTTGCTCTCGCCCTTGCCGCCGGGGCCGCCAATGTGATGTTCGGGTCGTGGCTGGCCGGCACCTACGAGTCGGCTGCGGACACATTGCGCGATCCCGATGGACGCCTCTACAAAGAGAGCTTCGGAATGGCCAGCAATCGGGCGGTGAAGATCCGCAATCGCACCGAGACGGCGTTCGAGCGGGCGCGCAAGGAGTTGTTCGAAGAGGGCATCAGCACCTCGCGTATGTACCTCGATCCAGATCGGCCGGGAGTCGAGGACATCATCGACGAGATCGTTGCCGGTGTTCGCTCGGCGTGTACATATGCCGGGGCGGCGACGATCGCCGAGTTTCACGAACGTGCCGTCGTCGGCGTGCAGAGTGCAGCCGGCTACAGCGAGGGTCAGCCGCAGGGGACGAGCTGGTAAGTGCGAGTCATTGCCATCGATGGGCCGGCAGGAGCCGGCAAGAGCACTGTTGCGCGGGCGCTGGCCAATCGGCTCGGTTTGGAGTACCTCGACACCGGCGCGATGTATCGCGCCGTCACACTCGCGGCGATGCGCCGCGGCATCGACCTTGCGGAGCTTGATCAGGTCGCCAAGCTCGCTGAAGAACTTACCCTCGAGGTCGGCGAACACGGAGTGCTCGTCGATGGCATCGACGCGACGAGGGACATCCGCAGCCGGGAAGTGACCACGGCGGTCAGCGCGGTCGCCGCGAACAGCGCGGTTCGTGCCGAGCTGGTGCGCCGTCAGCGCAACTGGGCAAATCAACGCGGCGGGGGAGTGCTCGAGGGCCGCGACATCGGGTCGGTGGTGTTCCCCGACGCCGAGCTGAAGCTGTATCTGACGGCTGCCCCGCGGGTGCGCGCCGAGCGCCGTGTCGCCGAAGCCGGAGGCGATGTCGACGAGATGACCGAGGCGATCGAGCGCCGCGATCAGTACGACAGGACGCGCGCAGACGGCCCATTGGTCGAGGCCGATGGTTCGATCGTGGTAGATACCACGGGGCTCAGCATCGACGAGGTGCTCGAACGGATCGAACAACTTCTGGAGCGTCAATGACCAAGATCTCGACGAAGCTCGTTGGCAACAAGCTGTTGGATCGAATCGCGTATCAGATCGTTCGATTCATCGTGACGACGTTCTGCCGTGTCTGGTGTCGTATGACTGTAGAAGGTCGCGAGAACGTCCCGGCAAAGGGCATCTTTATCTTGGCGCCCACACATCGCAGCATCCTCGATACGCCGATCGCGTCGGGAGTGACGCGTCGCCGGATGCGGTTCATGGGCGCCGACAAGTACTGGAAGAACAAGGCGTTCGGCAGGTTGCTGACGGCACTCGGTGGCTTCCCCGTCAGCCGCGGAACCGCCGATCGAGAAGCACTGAAGCGATCAATCGCCGTATTGCAACAAGGTGAGCCTTTGGTGTTGTTTCCCGAAGGCGAGCGCAAGTTCGGGCCCATTGTGCAACCCTTGTTCGACGGGGCGACCTACATCGCTGTCAAGGCAGGTGTGCCGATCATTCCGGTTGGGATCGGCGGCTCCGAGCGAGTGATGCCAAAGGGTGCAAAGTTCATTCGCCCCAGAAAGCTGCACGTCGTTGTCGGCAAGCCCATTCAGGCCTCGACCGACGCGAAGAGCCCGAAGGATCAGCGCGACGCCGCGAGGCAGTTGACCGTCGACCTCCATGCAGAACTGCAGCGGCTGTTCGACATCGCCCAGGCTCGCGTCATCTAGTCACGCAGTTTCGAAGTAGTGGCGCAGACCGACGGCTAACGAGACTGGGTCCTCGACCCCGCACAGTTCGCGCGCCGAATGCATCGACAGTTGCGGCACGCCTACGTCGACTGTCTCGATACCGAGGCGGGTTGCAGTGATTGGTCCGATCGTCGTGCCGCACGGGATGTTGTTGCGACTGACGAACACCTGCGATGGCACGCCGGCCTCGTCGAACACGCGCTGCAGCATGGCTGCAGAACGGGCGGAGGTGGCGTAGCGCTGATTGCTGTTGAGCTTGATTGCCGGGCCGCGGTTGACGATCGGCTGGTGGTCGGGATCGTGACGCTCGCGGTAGTTCGGATGGACGGCATGGGCATTGTCAGCCGAGACGCAGCTACTTACCGCCAGCTGCGTCAAGAAGTCCGCGCGACGTGCGCCGCTCGCCAGCGACAGTCGTTCGAGCACGTGCTCGAGCAACGGCCCCGCGGCGCCGGTGACGCTCTCGGATCCGACCTCCTCGTGATCGAACAGGGCGATGACCGCGGTCGAGTTCTGAAGATCCTTCGCCGCACAAATCGCATCGACCGCTGCCCAGCACGAGACCTGGTTGTCGAGCCGCCCTGCGGCCAACAGCGACTGATCGGCGCCGAGGACGGCGGGCGCGGTGCGATCGAACAGGCACAGCTCCCACGCGGCAACGTCGCTCGCCGCCACAGCGCCCGGAAGGCGCCCGGCAAGCCAAGTCGCGAACTCTCCAGCGTGTGGTGAACCCGATCCCCACACGGGTGTGAGGTGTTGCTGCTTGTCGAGGATGAGCCCTCGCTCGTTGACATCGCGGTCGAGGTGTATCGCCAATTGCGGAACGCGGCATATCGCTTCGTCGACGACGACATCGACGGTCGACCCGTCGTTCAGTTCTACTCGTCCGGCAATCCCCAGATCCCGGTCGAGCCAGGAGTTGATCAGCGCCCCGCCATAGACCTCGACGCCCAACTGCTTCCACCCAACGCCGCCCGTATCGGGAAGCGGCTTCACTCGCAGCCCCGGCGAGTCGGTGTGTGCGCCAACGAGCCTCAGCGGCGAGTTTGTGTTCGCTGACGGCGAGCGATTCCAGGCGACGAGCGCCGCGCCGCGAGCCACGTAGCCCCGAGCCGGTACTTCGCTCCACATCGAGCCGAGGTCGGCTGCCTCGAAGCCCGCCACGGCCAACTGCTCGGCCGCCGTGTGGACAACGTGCCACGGCGATGGTGAGCCGGCGAGAAATCCGATGAGCTCGTCGAGTTGTGTCATCACGTTCCTTGAAAGAGGCCCATTGGCAATCCGGTGCCGCGCAGGTGCGACGTCTCGTTGATCGTGACGACCGAACGGGTGCCGCCTCGTGCCGCGGCGACACGGTTGATGCTGGTGTAGTTGGGATAGAAGAACCCCTTCGGGTGGCTCAATCCCAGGACGTGACACAGGTACCCGTTGATCACCCCGCCATGGCACACGACAGCGATCCGTTGCCCTGGATGCGTCTCGATCAACTCCTCGATCGTGCCGACAACACGCGACCGGAATTCCTCGGCCGACTCATCGTCGGTGCTCCACTCGCCACTGATGATCGCGTGATACCGCGGATCGTTGGCCGCCTTCAGTTCCTCGGGGGGGATGTAGTCGGACGACAAACGATCGTATTCGGCCACCCCGTCGGAAACCTGAACGTCCACGGCGTGAGGCTTCGCCACTGACTCTGCCGTTTCGTAGGCGCGCCGCAACGGACTGGCGTAGATTGCGTCGAAATGCTCCGACGACAGATACGACGCCAGAAGCTCAGCCTGGGCTCGACCATCGGCGGACAATTCCGGATCGGCCGGGCCATCCACCACCTCGCGGCGAATGGGCAACGCGTGGCGCACCAGCAACAACTCCATGGACCACTAGATAACCAGGTATGAACTCGCGGACGAAGATCGTGGCCACGCTTGGCCCGGCGAGCGATCCTGCTGACGTGCTCGACGCGATGCTGTCGGCAGGCGTCGATGTCGTGCGTCTCAACCTCAGCCACGGGCATCTCGACCAGCACATCGCCCGCCTCCAGGCCGTGCGCGAAGCGGCGGCGCGAACCGGGTCGGTCGTTGCCGTGCTCGCCGATCTGCCTGGTCCCAAGGTGCGGGCCGCTGCCTTCCCCGACGGTGGTCTCGAGCTCGAGGCCGGGTCGACGGTCACGATGGTCACTGACCTCGACGTCAGTTCCTGCGATGTGATCGGAGTCGACTACGACACGTTACGCGACGATCTTCATTGCGGCGATCGGGTCGTGATCGGCGATGGCGCAATCACACTTGGCGTCGAGCAGATCACCGACGAGGGCGTGGTTTGTCTGGTGCGCAGCGGCGGACATGCACAGGGCAGACCAGGTGTGCACCTCCCGTCGGAACGGCTGCGCTTCCAGACACCCACAAGCGAAGACCTGGTGCTGGCCGCGGCAATGGTCGCGCAAGGTGCCGACTTCCTCGCGGTCTCATTCGTACGCGGAGCCGACGACCTCCGCAAGGTGCGCGCATCCGTCGCCCCGCTGACCACTCGGTTGGTTGCCAAGATCGAGACCCTCGCGGCAATCGAACACCTCGACGACATCATCGCCGCATCCGACGCAGTGATGGTCGCCCGCGGTGACCTTGGTATCGAGTGCCCGCTGGAAGATGTGCCGCACATGCAGAAACGGATCGTGCGAGTCTGCGTCGAAGCCGGTGTGCCGGTGATCACGGCGACACAGATGATGGAGAGCATGATCACCGCTCCGTCACCGACTCGCGCCGAGGTCAGCGATGTGGCCAACGCCGTGTTCGACGGCACCGATGCGTTGATGCTTTCTGCGGAGACGGCAATTGGCGTGGATCCGGTCAACGTCGTGAGAACGATGGCACGAGTCGCCGAGCGGGCCGAGCGAGACGCCGACTACGCACACTGGGCCGATCACCTCGGGCGGCTGCAGCGCACGAGTTTTCCCGAGGGACCCGATCGCATCACGATGGCCATCACACACGCTGCCGGACTGGCCGCAACCGATGCCGGCGCCGACGCCATCCTGTGTTGCACGCGGTCGGGCAGAACGGCCCTGGCGATGGCCAGGTTCCGCCCGACGGCGCGGCTGATCGGCCTGTCGCCCGACCCGGTCACGGTCCGGGCACTGGCGTTGTCGTGGGGCGTGGAATCGCTGCAAGTCGAGACGTACACGACCACGGACGAGCTCGTCTGGCACGCCGTCGAGACTGCAGTTGAGCACGGCTTGGTCAGCATCGGCCAGACGGTCTTGGTGCTGGCGGGCGCGCCCGATCGCGCCAGCGGTGCCTCGACCGACGTTCTGCGGATCGTTCGCGTTTCGTGACCGTGTTGTGGGCCGAGGAAGCCGGCGATCCCGCTCACCCTCTGGTTGCCGTGATCCACGGATCGATGGATCGCTCTGCAGGAATGTTGAAGCTCAGCCGTCGTCTCGATGCCGACTTTCGGGTGCTGCGCTACGACCGCCGGGGCTACGGCCGTTCGTTCCCGCACGCCGGTCCGTTCACGATGGACGCTCAGGTGGACGACCTCGTCGAACTGCTGGCCGATCGCAAGGCAGTGTTGGTCGGCCACAGCTACGGCGGCAACGTCGCGCTGGCGACCGCGGATCATCATCCCGATCTCGTCGCCGGTGTTGCTGTGTACGAGACGCCGTTGTCGTGGGAGCCGTGGTGGCCCGGCACGACAGCAGGCTCGATCGCAGTAGCCGAGGCGGGCAAACCGCAAGAGGCCGCCGAGTCGTTCATGCGCCGCGTCCTGGGAGTCGAGCGTTGGGAGGCGTTACCAGAACGGAGCAAGCAGATCCGTCGCGACGAAGGACTGGCAATGGTGCTGGAGTTGGCCGACTTGCGGCGCAATCGACCGTGGGTTGCGGAGAACATCACCGTCCCCGTCATCACATCGTTCGGAAGCCTTGGCGCACCGCACCATCGGGATGGAATGCGATTCGCGGCAGAGTTGCTCAACTGCCCGGTTGTCGAGCTACCTGGATGTCGCCACGACGCGCCACTGAGTCATCCGGAGCTGTTCAGGTCTGCTGTGGTCGACCCGCTCGTGCGAATGGTCGGCCCACCGTGGTCGCGATAAGCCGGGGTCTACGGTGCAGCGATCTTGATGTCGGATCCGATGAACGAGCAGGTGACATCGCTTCTGTCGCCAACGGCCACGCGTCCTTTGACCTTGTCGGCACAACTCTGCAGCGACGATCGTTGCGTCCAGACACCAAACGCGAGCCCGCCGATGATCACGATGCTGATCAGCTTGCCAGTGATGTTCTTGATCACGAATGCCATCACCAACATCAAGGCGACGAGGCCGACGGCCACAGCGATGCCGATGTTCTTGGCCGACTCCAGGGTCAGTGCCGTCATCTCCGAACCATAGGCCGTAGGGTGAGCGCGTGAGTGAGCACTCCATCTCGATGCATCCCTCTGGTCCGCCGCGCACAGTGCTCCCCGCGGAGACAGCCACTTTCGAGCGGGCGCTTCGCGAGGCTCTCGCGGAACCGGAGCAAGACCGCCGCGATCTGGTTGCTCGGGTCGTTGCCGCCAACCCGCGATCGATGACTGCGTGGGCCGCACTGGCCGGTCTCGGACGCGACGACATCGAGCGATACGCCGCGTATCGAGTCGGCTATCACCGCGGCCTCGACGCACTCCGTGCCAATGGCTGGCGCGGCTCTGGCTACGTTCGCTGGGCCGACGAGACCAATCGTGGCTTCCTGCGTTGCTTGCGCGGGTTGCAACAGATGGCCGCCGTCATCGGTGAGCGCGACGAGGCAGAGCGCATCGCCCTGTTCATGCAGCAACTCGATCCAGACGGCATTCCTGCCGCCGGGTGACGACCCCGCGAATGACTACCGAGCAATGACAGACGCGTTTGGGGCTGTGCTGTGCGGTGGCGCCAGCAGCCGAATGGGCGTCGACAAGGCAACAGTGCCGGTCGCCGGTGTGGCGATGGCTCGTCGCGTCGCGAACGCCCTAGCTGCCGCGGGGTGTTCGCCCGTCTCGGCGATCGGTGGCGATCCGACCGAACTCGGTCGTCTCGGGCTCGAATGCGTCATTGACCAGTACCCGGGTGACGGTCCGCTCGGGGGGATCCTCACCGCGCTCGCCCTGCAGGCGCCGGCCGCCGTCATGGCCTGCGACTTGCCGGGTCTCCGAGCTGAGACGGTGACATCACTGCTCGACGCGCTGGGCGACCACGACGCGGCCATTGCGTTCAGCGATCGCGCCGAGCCATTGTGCGCCGTTTGGTCGGATCGAGCGTTCCCCGTGTTGCGAGCCCGATTTCAAGCCGGTGAGCGGGCGATGCACAGGGCAATCGACGGGCTCGATATCGCCTGGGTGACTGTCGCCGCGACGGACCTTCACAACGTCAACACGCGGGGAGACCTGGGAAACCTCTAATCTGGACGATCATGAGTATCTCTGAAGCGTCAGTCGACGAGCTCGAATCGGCGCTGCAAGCCGGCGCCGTGTTGATCGATGTTCGCCAGCCTGGCGAGTACGAGGCTGGTCATGTGCCAGGTGCGGTGCTCGTACCCCTGGCCTCCGTTCCCGACACACTTGCGCTTTTTGCCTCAGATGCTCCGACGTATGTGATCTGCAAGACCGGCTCCCGCAGCTACCGGGCGTGCGAATTCCTCGACGACGAGGGCATCGAGGCGATCAATGTCGAGGGCGGAACGATGGCGTGGATCATCAGCGGTCGCACGACGGTCGCTGGGGACCAACCTGCGTGACGTATCGCTGGGTCGATTCACAGTTCGAGTTCGAAGCTCTGGTCGACCGACTCGTCACCGAGCCGCGATACGCCCTCGACACCGAGTTCCATCGCGAACGCACATACTTTCCGAAGTTGGCGCTGATGCAATTCGCCGTCGACTCGGAAACAACGCTGGTCGACCCGTTGGCTGTCGACCTCGTGGCGCTGCGCCGCCTGTTCGCGAGCGACGCCGTTGCCGTTCTGCATGCGGCTCAGCAGGACCTCGACGTGCTGACCCACGCGTGTGGCGCGGTGCCGGCACACATGTACGACACCCAGCTCGCGTCCGGCTTTCTGGGCTACAGCACACCAT
The DNA here is from genome assembly GCA_016650435.1 of Ilumatobacteraceae bacterium. The sequence goes on along the minus strand of JAENVT010000124.1, from coordinate 3,892 downwards.
CGCTGGTCTCGTTGCTGATGTCCGAGCTGAAGGTGTCGGCCGCCAAGGGTGACCGGCTCACCGACTGGCTGCGCCGTCCGCTGACCACCGAGCAACTCCTCTATGCCGCCGCCGACGTCGATCACCTGCTGGCCTTGCAGGATCAGCTCGACAAGCAGCTCGTCGAGCTCGGCCGCACCGAATGGGTCGCCGAAGCATGCGAAGAATTGCGCCAACGTCCGGCGTCGGGTACCGATCCCAGCCAGGCATGGCTGCGCATCAAGGATGTGCGCATGCTCAAGCCGCGTGCCCGCGGTGTGGCCAGGGCGATCTGCGAGTGGCGCGAGCGGCGAGCGATGGCGGTCGACGTTCCGGTGCGCCAGATCCTTCCCGATCTGGCCGTGTTGGGCATTGCCCAGCGGCAGCCGAAGACTGCCCACGACCTGGTACAAGCGAGAGGCGTCGAAGAACGGCACAGCAAGGGGAACCTCGGCAAGGAGATCCTCGATGCGGTCGCCGATGGGCAGCGCAGCGACGTCGACCTGCCCGCGCCAGATGGCGAGGAGTTGGATCGCCAATTGCGCCCGGCAGTTGCCTTGGTTTCGGCGTGGATGGCCGATTTGGCCCGCAAGCAGCGCGTCGACACGACGCTGCTGGCCACCAGGGCAGATCTGGTCGCACTGTTGCGCGGCGACACCGATGCTCGCCTGCTGCAGGGCTGGCGGGCGGCCCTGGTAGGCGACGGAATCCAGCGGTTGGTGCAGGGCAAGGCCGGGCTGACATTCGACGGTCGTGGCGGCCTGCGGTTGATCGACGTGGCTCCGCTCGGCGAGCTCAGCTAGTTAGGCCCGAATTCCAACACCTTCGACCACAGCTGGTCGAACGCAGTGCTCACGTCGGCCGCCCGGGCGCCGAATGAGTGGATCGAGCGCCGTTCGCCGATCGCCTGGTTGACGATCACACGTTGTGGCACGGACGGTTGCCAGATCGTCTTGCGTCCGACGATCCGAGCCAATTCCTCGTAGCGCCGGTCGGCTTCGCCGCTGATGGGCGGCACTTTGTTGACGATCACACCGGCCAATTCGAGATCAGTGTTGTGGGTGTTCCAGACCTCGTCGATGGCGTCAGCGACCGCTCCGATGCCGCGCAAACCAAGGGCCGCCGGTTCGACGACGATCAACGCCTGATTGGCGGCGATGAGGCCGCTCATCGTCAGGTTGCCCAACGAGGGAGGGCAATCGATCAACACGGCGTCATAGTCGTCGGCGACCTGTCGCAGCGCTCGACGCAGCCGTTTCGGCTTGCCGGCCTCGTGATCCTGCAACTTCGGCGAGGATGGAATCAGGTCGACTTCCAGGCCCCAATGAGACATCAAGATGTTGACTGCACCGCGGTCTGGGCCGAGGATGTCTGCAACCGAGGGCTGCTCAGTCATCGGGTCGTGGCCGAGGACCCAGGTGCTGGATCCCTGCGGATCGAGGTCGACCACCAGCACTCTGTGGCCCGCCTGAGCTGCCGCGGAGGCCAGTCCCAGAGTGACTGTTGTCTTGCCGACACCGCCTTTTTGGTTCAAGAGCGTCATAATCCGACCCATTGGGGCCATCGTGTCACACAGCGAGAGCAGAGTGACACCCGCTACCTGGGAGGATGCCGCATGTTGGGGAGCCAACCGGATAGAGTGACATCCAATGTCAACTCTCTAGGTTCGGGAGCCCTACCGTGAAGAAGGGTCGTCATCGCCGCTTCGAAGAAGCGCGAAAGCTTAAGCAAGCTGGTCCCAGCGCATTCGATCTGGGATTCGGGAGCAACGATCATCATCAGCCAACACAAGACGACGAGTACGCCGCGCTTGCGGAGAAGTACGGCGTCACGTTTGATGACGATGAAGAAGACGAGTCCGAAGACTGAACCTCAGGCAGCTGGCATTGTCCGCCTCAACACCCCCCTGATAGGTCATGTCTACTTCTCTTCGTAACGTTGCTCTGGTCGCTCATGTCGACCACGGCAAAACCACTCTTGTCGACGCGCTGCTGCGCGCTACAGGCACCTTCGCGGCCCATGAGGCGGTGGTCGATCGTGTCCTGGACTCCAACGACCAAGAGCGCGAGCGTGGCATCACCATCTTGGCCAAAGCCGCCTCGATCACGTGGAAGGGCGTCAAGATCAACCTGGTCGACACGCCAGGACACGCCGATTTCGGTGGCGAGGTCGAGCGCGCCTTGACGATGGTCGACGGTGTGCTGTTGCTCGTCGACGCGGCTGAGGGACCGTTGCCGCAGACGCGCTACGTGCTCCAGAAGGCACTCGCGCTCGATCTGCCGGCGATCGTCATCATCAACAAGGTCGACCGTGGCGATGCCCGCGCCGACGAAGTGCTCGACGAGATCTACCAGCTGTTCATCGACCTCGACGCCGGCGATCACCACATTGACTTCGAGATCATCTCCGCTGTTGCCCGCGAAGGCAAGGCCATCCGCGGGATCGGCATGCCGGGAGACGACGCCGATCTGGCGCCACTGCTCGACACCATCATCGAGGCCATTCCCGCTCCGTCCGGCGATCCCGCTGCGCCGCTGCAGGCGATGGTCACCACCCTCGATGCCAGTGACTATCTCGGTCGCCTGGCCATCGGTCGCGTCGTCAACGGTGTGATGCGTCGTGGCGAGACTGTCGCCCTGCTCGAGGAAGAGTTCTCCGAGGGCCAGCCGCCACTGAAGCGGCGCCTGACCCAACTGATGGCGTTCGAAGGGGTCAGCCGAAACGAAGTTGACGAGCTCTCAGCCGGCGACTTGTTCGTCGTGGCCGGCTTCCCCGAAGTCGAGATCGGCGACACCATCGCCTCGTCAGACACACCGATCGCCCTCACCCGGTTGACCGTCGACGAGCCCGTGCTGCGCATGACATTCGGCGTCAACACATCGCCATTCGCAGGTCGGGATGGTAAGTACGTCACCAGCCGCCACCTTGTCGATCGACTCAACAAGGAACTGCTCGGCAACGTGTCGATCAAGCTGTTCGAGACCGGCTCGCCCGACGTCATCGAGGTCGCCGGTCGCGGCGAGTTGCAGCTTGCCGTGTTGATCGAATCAATGCGCCGCGAGGGCTACGAGCTTCAAGTCAGCCGGCCAGAGGTGATCACCAAGGAAGTCAACGGCAAGCGATTCGAGCCGCAAGAGCGCGGCGTGTGCGACGTCCCCGACGAGCATGTCGGAACCGTCACCCAAGAGCTCGCGCCACGCAAGGGACGGATCACCGATCTGCGGACCGGCGATGCCGGCCGCACGATCGTCACATTCGAATGCCCGAGCCGCGGTCTGATCGGGTTCCGTTCGCTGCTGATGACCACCACTCGAGGCACTGCGCTGTTGCACCAGCACCACATGGGCTGGATGCCATGGGCGGGCGACATGCCCGACTCGCGTGGCGGCGCGATGGTTTCCGATCGGGTTGGTCAAACCACCGGCTATGCCCTCGACAAGCTGCAGCTCAGCGGACAGTTCTTCGTCAACCCCGGCGAGCAGGTCTATGAGGGCATGGTCGTGGGCGAGTGCGCTCGCGACGACGAGATGGTCGTCAACGCTGTGCGCCCGAAGGAGAAGAACAACATTCGCACCCACAGCCACGACGACGCCGTCAAGCTTCCGAACCCCAAGATCCACACCCTGGAAACAGCGATCGAATGGATCGTCGAAGACGAGTTGGTAGAAGTCACGCCGAAGGCGATCCGCATCCGCAAGCGTTTCCTCCCGCTCGAAGAACGCCGAAAGGCCAACAAGAAAGTCAGCGCCTAGGTCACTTTCACCGGCCTCGGTTCGGCCAAATGTTGCTGATCGGCGGTCGGGAGGATTGAATCCGGCCGCGTGACCAGCACCCGTCGTCGTTCGGCGACAGCAGATGGTCGGCGGCACGACGT
>JAENVT010000123.1 GCA_016650435.1 Ilumatobacteraceae bacterium | reverse complement strand
TTGATGGCCGTCGCGGGCGCGGCGATGCATCGTGGTGACGGCGCAACAGCCGTGGCGATCGCCGATAGAGCTCTAGCGGAAACCGGCGAGATGAACGGTTCGGCGTTCGAACCACACGTCGCCCGCCTCGTCGGCTTGATGCAACTCGGGCGTGTCGACGAAGCGATGGTTGCGTTCGCCAAACTCGAACCGATGGCGCTCGCCCATCCGTTCACCAGTGCTGCTGCGGCGCTGCTGTATGCCACGTTGCGTTCGCCCGTTGACGCGCTCGAGCATGCCGACAAGGTCGCTCACGCTGCGGGTGCGACATATCTCGACGAGGTTTTCGCCTACGTCGGTGCGGCCAGTGCCCACGCCCAACTCAAAGACAAATCGCAGGCCACGCTGTCGATCGAGGCCGCCGTGGTGCGCGCCCTCGACGTTGGCGACGTTATTGCAATCGCCTTGGCGACCAACGCCTACCAGCACCTGATCGGCCGGCCACATCCAGCATTCGATCAACCAACCCAGCTGGAGGCCGGCTGGCTCACGGTCATCGACAACCTCCCCGGCCTGTAGAAAGCGTCAGCCGGCGAGGGGATCGTTTCGGCGGCGCCAGGGCAGCTCGGCGAGGAACTTCGCCGCCGCAGGATGTGGGTCCATGGGGCGCTGCTCGTCGGCAGCGGGTGCTGCCGCTCGTGGACCGCGGTGCACTTGACAGCCCGGGCACCAGTACAGCAGCCGGGAGTGTTCGCCGAGTCGCCGCACCCCGACCGTGTCACCGCATCGCGGGCAGCGTTGTCCGTTTCGACCGTAGACAGCAAGGCTCGAGCGGTGTGACTGATCAGTGGAGGTATCGGGATTCAGGTGAGCCTGCAAGACATTCGTCGCCACCGTGATGATCCGTTCGATGTCGGCCCGAGCGAGCATCGAAACAGGCGCGAACGGATGTTGCTTCGAAGCCCACAGGATCTCGCTGCGAAACACGTTGCCGACTCCGCAGGCCACCTGCTGATCGAGCAGCGCCTCGGCGATGGGAGCGTCGAGGTCGGTGTACCGGCACAGCGCCTCGACCGCCTCGTCGAGGTTGGCGGAAGCTTCGCTCAAGTCAGGCCCGGATCGGCCGTAACCGGGGTGGCGATGCGTGTCAAACTCACGATAGGTCTCGACGGTGCGCGCCCCGAAACAGATGGCTACAAAACCCTTAACCGTGATCCCGACGCGGAGCTGCGACGATGGCTTTCGCCACCGCTCCCCAGTGCGATACAGGTGCCAAACGCCGCTGAGCAGCAGGTTGGTGTGCAGGGTCAAACCGTCGTCCCAAACGATGTCGAGGTGCTTGCCGCGGCTCTCAACGAGCTCGATGACGCGACCAGGCGCAGGCACCGGACCATCGAGATGAGGTGCCTCGAAAGACAGCACGGCCCTGCCTACTAGGGCCGTTCGCAACGCAGCGGCCGTGCGGTGAATCGCTTCCCCCTCGGGCACAGCCGCATGGTAGTCGGGGGCTACCGGAACGTCGCGGCATGGTCACCGGTATCGTTGCTTCATGCCAGGGACAGAGGACGACCCCGAGAAGGACGCGGTTGCGCTCGAGCCTCTGCAATCGTTCGATCCGATCCGTGCCGCACGGCGCCGCCATGGAACCGCAGGGGCGATCATGGCGGCCGGGATGTTCGGGCTCGACCAGGCACTCGGTCGCAAGCCGAAAGAAGAAGCCCCCATCGTGATGGCAGCTGCCGACGAACCTGTCGACATCGATCACGAAGGGATCATCGTGCCAGTCGACGACAGCGTGTCAGTCGTCGCCCCACCGCAGCCGAGATCTGATCCACTGCCGAGCCGACGACGACGAAGCAGCCGCAGCAGCAAGCGGCGATAGGAAGTAATGTTACGACGAACGCTGGGTGCCGTTCTTCTGGTGGTCACACTGTCGCCGGCTGCCGGCCCAATTCAACACGCTGGTGCTCAGAAACCGCGACCCGGCAATTCATCGCACACAGATCCCGAGCTTCGGGCCGAAATCGAGCATGCTCTGGCCAGGAGACTGTCGGGGCAGCGCGCCACGTTGCTCTCGGTCGAGATACTGACCAGCGACGAACATGCCGTCGAGCAAGCGGTCAACCACCTCGGTGGAACAGTGAGTGGCTCGGTCGAGGGACAGTTGGTGCAAGCGTTCATGCCGGCAGGGGCCATCGATCAACTGTCGTCGATCAGCGCGGTGCACTACGTGCAACGTCCGGTGCGGATCAACCGGCTTCCACGCGAGGAAGCTGTCGGCTTCGGAAGTGTCGTCGGTGACGAAGTACAACTGACCAATGCCGGCGCGTGGCAACAGGCCGGAATGACCGGCAATGTGCGTGTGGGGATCATTGACTTCTTCGACCTCAGGTTGTGGAACACCAACGAGCATGGTCCGGTGCCAAATGCAGCGCACCAGTTCTGTCCCGACCTGACGCAGGGTTTGTGCACGGCCGGGCAAATCAATCCGGTGAACGCCGATCGCCACGGAGTCGCCGTTGCCGAGATCATCAAGGACATGGCGCCGGACGCCGAACTCTTTCTCGCAACCACCTCGACGACCGCCGAAACTCAAGCGGCGATCGAGTGGTTCGTGCAGAACGGAGTGCACATCGTTACTCGGTCGCTCGGCGCACCGTACGACGGACCGGGCGATGGGACCGGACCGCTTGACGCTGTCGTCGACTACGCCTCGGCGCACGGGATCACGTGGTTCAACTCGGCGGGCAACGACGCAGCCTTCGAGTACGGCCGTTACATCGATGGCGTCGACGCAAACGGCTACGTCGACTTCCTCAACGGCCCCGGAGTCGACACGACGCTGCGAATTGACCCGCAAAACGGTGGGGTTGCCTTCGATGGCATTCGCTGGGCAAACGACTGGTACCTCCCCGTTGCTCAGGTCACCGACTATTCGGTCGAGATCTGGCAAGGGTCTTCCGAAGCCTCGGCCGTGAACACGGGGATCGTGCTCAATGATCCTCAAAATATCGGCGCCCCACCGCTTGAGGCGGTCGACGAGTCGTTCAACGTCGGTGGCGCCGGCCAAGCGCTGTTCCTGCGAATTCACGCCGACTCGAACTACTCACCATCAGCGCCCGACACCGTCGAGGTCGCCACCTTCTACGGTGTCATCGAGGCCGGGCGGACGACGTCAGCCTTCAGCGCGGCGAAGCCGGTGGTCGATTCACGCAATCCATCGCTGCTCGCCGTCGGCGCAATCGACCCTGCCAACGGCGCCACCGGCATCGCGTACTACTCATCGCAAGGCCCTACCAACGACGGACGCATCAAGCCCGACATCACGGCACCGTCGTGCGTGAAAAGCACGATGTATCCGTCGCCCGCTTGCTTCAACGGCACCAGTGCAGCGTCGCCGGCCGCGGCGGGAATGGCGGCACTGCTGCTGGCCCGTGGCCTTGCCGAACCGGGGATGCCACTGGCCGAACTCACCAAGCATCTCGTCGTCGATATTGGTGCCCCCGGACCCGACAACGCCTACGGAGC
>JAENVT010000122.1 GCA_016650435.1 Ilumatobacteraceae bacterium | reverse complement strand
GTGCGCCGTTGGCGTTTCGCGGCGAGTTCTACACGCACACGTTGATGACGCCGTTCTTCACGCCCGATCCGGCCGATCTCGGCGATTTCGGCGTGCCGAAGATCTTCCTCGCCGGCGTTGGCGAGCTGATGACCGAGGTCGCCGGGGAAGTATGCGACGGCTTCATCTGCCACGGTTTCACGACGGAGCGCTATCTACGCGAAGTCACGCTTCCCGCACTCGCCCGTGGTCGTGCCAAGGCAGGCAAGTCGATGGAAGGTTTTGAGATCGTTGGTCCATCGTTCGTCGTCACCGGCAACGACGAGGCCGAGATGACGGCTGCCGAGTCCGGGACCCGCCAGCAGATCGCCTTCTACGGTTCGACGCCGGCGTACAAGGGTGTGCTCGAACTGCACGGCTGGAACGGTCTGCACGAAGAATTGAACGTGCTCTCCAAGAAGGGCGGGTGGGTCGAGATGGGCAACCTCATCGACGACGAGATCCTCAACACGTTCGCCGTGGTTGCGGAGCCCGAGCAGATCGCACCTGAGCTGCTGCGTCGCTACGGCGACGTGATCCAGCGCATCAGCTTCTACGCCCCCTACAAGATGGCCCCGAACCGCTGGCGCCAGGTTCTCGCCGCCCTCCAAGCGGCCTGACGGAGTGTCTCGCGCCCGCCCGGGTGGCGGCAAACACTCGGATGGCCGCCCGGGGTGGCGGCAAACACTCGGACGGGGTTAGACGAGTTCGAGGGATTCTTCGAGGTAGAGCTCGCGGCATTTGGCGCGTTGCAACTTGCCGGACGACGTCTTCGGCAATGTGCCTGGCTTGACGAGCATGACATCGCGAGGCGGTAGCCCGCAGACCTCGAGCGTGCGGTGGTGGAGTGCTTCGCGAACGTGCGCAGGATCATCGGTTCGAACTTCGGCAACGACGACGACGCTCTCTTTGCCCTTGTAGCCCTCGACACCGAATGCGATCACGTTGCCGGCGCGCACCCCCTCCAGACTTCCGCAGGCGCGCTCGATGTCTTCCGGAAAGACGTTCCTGCCGCCAACGATGATGACGTCTTTGATGCGCCCGCACAGCACGAGCTCGCCATCGATCGTGTAGGCCAAATCGCCGGTGCAGAGCCAACCGTCGTGGAAGAGCGCTGCGGTTGCGTCGGGCCGTTTGTAGTAGCCGGGTGTGACTGACGTGCCACGCAACAAGAGTTCGCCGACGTGACGTTCGGGTAGCTCGGCGTGCGTCGCTGGATCGACGACCCGCATCTGCAAACCGGGTACCGCTTTGCCGAGTCGCGGGATGCGTCGCACATCGAGCTCTTCTTCGGCGTCGACGAGGTCGAGCGGTTTGGCGATGCGGTCGCGTTCGAGCACAACCCTGTCGACGGAGTCGCACACCATGCCGCGGTGACGCGGCGGGAAGACACCACCGATCGCCAATTCCGCCATGCCGAACGCCGGAAACACGCTGCCGGGTTTGAAACCGAATGGCTCGGCAGCGGCGACGAATGCCTCAACCGCTTTCGGGTCGACCGGCTCGGCGCCGCTGAGCGCCAGCGTCAACTGCGACAGATCGAGGTCGTGCATGCGGCCGAGCGCGCGCGTCGCCAGCACCCACGAGAAGTTGGGCCCGGCGGTGGCCGTTCCACCCCAATCACTGATCCACTGCATCCAGTTGCCGGGCTTGGCCAAGAAGTCCTGCGGCGCGGCCTGCACGAGTTGGCAACCGTTGGTCATCGGTATCGACAAGAACCCGACCAGACCCATGTCGTGGTACAGCGGCAGCCACGAGACCATCACCTCGCGCTCACCGAGTTCGGCCGCGGTGCACGACGCGTCGATGTTGGCGGCCAGGACGCGATCGGGAATCATCACGCCCTTCGGCTCGCTGGTCGATCCACTGGTGTATTGCAGGATCACCAGCCGCTCGGGATCGTGATCCGGAATCTCCAGATGTTCACCGCTCGGCGCAGTCGCCGACCCCGGCAGCACAGAAGCCACCAACTCGATCGGCGGATCGCCGATGGTGCGTTCGTAGAACGCTGCCAGCAACTCGTCGATCAACACCAGCTTTGCGTCGCCGTGGCGAATGCGGCCACGCGTCGAGTCGATGAACGCGTCGAGGGAGCCCATCCGCATCGGCAATGGCAACACCATGCTGGCAAGCCCGGCCAGCCAGCAGCCCTGAATGATGGTGATGAGCTGACGTGAGGTCGGTCCGAGGATCGCGACATGGTCGCCCGGTACCAAACCACGAGCTTGCAACGCGGCACCGACGACCCTGGCTTCGTCGTGAATCTCACGCCATGGTACGAACGATTCTCCCGATGCCGGGGCCACAGAGGGTCCGACAAACCGCACGCCGGTGGGCCGGTCGGCAGCGGCGATGATCCGGTCGACAATGCCCACGTACGGCAAACCACTGCGCGGAGACATGATTTACAACCGTAGTAGCGACGCGCCGCGTCGTAGAATCTTTGTGCCATGAGTCCCCCGCCCAACACGCCGCCCGACGTGCCGCCCACCGGCGCTGACGATGCCCCCAAGTTCCGCTACACCGGCGCGCTCGCGCAGGAGATCGAACTTCGCTGGCAGGAGCGTTGGGACGCCGAAGGAACGTTCGAAGCACCGAATCCGGCCGGGCCCCTGGCCGAGCCCGACAAGATCGACGGGCGGCCGAAGATCTTCGTCCTCGACATGTTCCCGTATCCGTCGGGCACCGGACTGCACGTCGGTCATCCGCTGGGCTTCATCGGGACCGACATCTACAGCCGCTACAAGCGGATGACCGGCTTCAACGTGATGTACACGATGGGCTTCGACGCCTTCGGCCTTCCGGCGGAGCAGCACGCCGTCGAGACCGGTCAGCATCCGGCGATCACCACTGCGGCCAACGTCGCCAACTACCGCCGGCAATTGCGCCGCCTTGGGCTCAGTCACGACGCACGCCGCAGCATCAGCACCACCGACCCGAACTACTACCGCTGGACGCAATGGATCTTCCTGCAGATCTTCAATTCGTGGTACGACACAGAAGTCCAACGAGCCCGCCCGATTGGTGAACTGGTCGATCAATTTCAATCCGGACAGCGATCGACCGACGACGGCAGATCATGGAGCGACCTGTCCCCCGCCGAGCGCAACACCGTCATCGACAGCCAGCGCTTGGCGTTCGTCAGTGATGCTCCGGTCAACTGGTGCCCAGGTCTTGGCACCGTTGTAGCCAACGAGGAAGTCACTGCCGACGGTCGCAGCGATCGCGGCAACTTCCCCGTGTTCAAGCGCAACATGCGCCAGTGGATGATGCGGATCACGGC
>JAENVT010000121.1 GCA_016650435.1 Ilumatobacteraceae bacterium | reverse complement strand
CGCGCACACCACGATGTCGAATCCGTCGACGATGCCGATCGCGGTGAGGTCGAGTTCGGCGAGGTCCGCTACCAGCCAGGTCGGGCCGGGGTGGTCGTGTTCGGCAGCGGCGATCAACACCGGGTCGATGTCGACGCCCACGACCTCGTGCCCTGCTCGCGCGAGATGGCTACCGACCCGTCCCGGCCCGCACCCGTATTACACAACCTACTGGAGTGCGATAGCCTCAGGCGCGTGCTCACTCGTCGTGCGTAGTGGTGAGATTTGTGAGGAGCTTGTCGAGGAGGTAGCAGACTTCGTCGAACTTGGCGTGCCCGACGACGGTGCCCCAGTGTTCCTCGATCTCGGCGACGCGGATGCCCGCGTCGTTGAGAGCTTGGTGGCCACGGTCTGTCGGCACGATCAGCTTGGCGCGTCCGTCTCGCGGGTCGGGGACGCGGTGCAGGTAGCCGAGGTGCTCGAGCTCGTTGACTAACTCCGACGTGGCGGAGAGGCTCAGCTCCGCTCGTGCGGCGAGTTCGGTGAGCCGCATGCCGTTCCAGCCGATGTTGCCCCAGATCTGCAGATGTGGTCGACGAATGTCGCCATACCCGTGTTCGGCCATCGGTTCGCTGAGTTCTCGACGGAACTCGCTCAGCAGGCGTCCCAGCAGTTGGCCGATCGCTTGCCGGTCGGCGCGCGAACCTCTTGACGTAGTCACAACGACGGATGATACTACGGAAACCGAAACTTTGGTTTCCGTAGTAAATAGAGGATGCGATGTCAATGACGTGCGAGATGGTGCCGACTCGCCTCGGTCGGCTCAAGGTCGAAATCGAGGGGGACGGGCCGCCCGCTGTGCTGTGGCACAGCCTGTTCGTCGACTCCACGTCATGGGCAAGGCTCCGTCCGCTTCTGCGGGACGGTCGACGGTTGATCGTGATCGATGGCCCGGGTCACGGCGGGAGTTCGGTTCCGCCGGCGGACTTCGAGTTTGAGGACTGTGTCGGAGCGGCGACGGATGTCCTGGACGCGTTGGAGGTGCGTGATCCCGTCGACTGGGTTGGCAATGCTTGGGGTGGACACGTCGGGATAATGCTCGGGGCGCGATCGCCGGAACGGTTGCGAAGTCTGGTCACGATCGCGACACCGACCCAACCGCTCTCACGTCGCGAGCGGATCAAGATCGTTCCGATGGTCTGGGCCTACCGGTTCGCCGGTCCGGTCCCGCTGTTGGTGAACAACGTCTCACGCGTCCTCCTCGGGCCCGACTTCGTCAAAGAGCGACCTGACGACACGACAATGATCGCCCGCTCAATCCGAGACGCGCCCCGAACCGGGCTGCATCGAGCCATGGTGTCCGTGATGCTCAACCGCACCGACATCGCCGAGCGGCTTCCGCGCGTCGACGTGCCAACGCTGATGGTGGCTCCCCGGAACGATCCGATGCTCTCGGTCGAACAGGCGCGTTCCGCGGCGAGTCGGATGCCGCGCGCCGCAACGGTGGAGCTCAAGGGCCAAGGCCACGTTGCACCCATCCTCGCCAACGCCGACGAGCTCGCCACGCTGATAACCGCATTCTGGGCAGACCCCACAAGTGTCGTGTCCACCTTCATCGCCAGCGCCACTCGCCAACAACAGTTGCCCGCCCCGCACTCGACAGAACGAGCGTGGAGCTAGCAGGTCGGGACCGACTGAGCGCACAGAACGCTCGTCCAGATCAACGAAAGCGTTGTAGAACCTCGACGTGAAGCGCCGGGATCGGCGACTGCTCTGATCAACGTGCTTGCATCGAGCATGCTCACCCGCCGCCCCAGCGACGATACCCATATCTACCCGGATCAGACCATCGCAGAAACCCTCGGCCGGTGCAGTTCCCCGCCACGGTCAGCTGGCGTGGAGGTAGCGGCGGAGGGCTTCACGAATGACGTCTGAGGTGGACAGATACCTCGCTCAGCGATGTGGGAAGAGGCCGTCTCCACGTGAGGGCCGCTGGCGCGTCCGCTATGAGTCGATTCTGGCCAACGGCTCGCCCTGTCGAATTCCGACGCCTTCAGCGACCAGTTGGTACATCACGCCCGCAACGGGCGCCTCGACGTCCTGGGATACCTTGTCGACCTGTACTTCGGCGATCATCTGGCCCGCGACCACAATCTCGCCGTGGTTCACGAACCAGGTCCCGACGACACCCTCGGCGTCCGGCTCTTCCTTGGACATCATGGGGAAGAGGACTTCCGTCGTCACGACATCAGATCCTTCACGCCGGCGGCAATCTTGTCTCGGGTGGGCAGGATTCCATGTTCCAACACGCGTGCGTACGGAATCGGCACGTCGGGTACGGCGAGCCGTCGGAACGGCTTCTTCAGCATCGCTGGGTCGTGTTCGGCGATGACTGCTGCGATTTCGCCGGTGAGTCCGAAGCTCTTGTAGTCCTCGTCGACTACGAGCACTCGGCCCGTCTTGGCGACCGATTCGAGGATGGTCTTGGTGTCGAGCGGTACCAGGCTTCGCAGGTCGATCACTTCGACACTGATGCCTTCGTCTGCGAGTTGTTCGGCGACGTCGAGGCTGTGCTGCACCGATAGCGACAGGGTCACGATGCTGACGTCGGTGCCCTCGCGGGCGACAGCGGCCTTGCCGATCGGAACCGTGAAGGACTCCTCCGGTACGTGGGCGATGGATCGCGGGTTCTTCTCCATCCACACCAGACCCTGGGCGCCTTTGTGGAATAGGTACAGGACCGGGTTGTCGTCCTGGATGGCCGAAATCATCAGACCCTTTGCGTCGTAGGGGTTCGACGGTACGACGACCTTGATGCCGGGGAGGTGGGCGAACGTTCCCCACAGACATTGGCTGTGTTGCGCCGCGTCGGAGTAGCCGCCGCCAACGGCAGCCATCAGCACCATCGGGACCGTGACGTTGCCGCCCGACTCGTAGTGGATCTTGGCCATGTGGTTCGTGATCTGGTCCATGCACACGCCATAGAAGTCGATGAACATCAACTCCACGACCGGTCGCAGTCCCTCGACCGCGGCGCCAATGCCGGCGCCGATGAACCCGGTCTCCGAGATCGGGGTGTCGATTACCCGATCGGCGCCGAATTCGGCGAACAGGTCGGTGGTGGATCCGAAGATCCCGCCGTACGCGCCGACGTCTTCACCCATGACGAAGACATCGGGGTTGCGCCGCATCTCGAGGGCGATGCCTTCGGCCATTGCCTTGGCCGTGGTGATTCTGCGGGTCGCGGTGTCAGTACTGGTCATGACTGGTTCTCCTTGTCGTACTCATGCGAAGACGTGCAGCAGGGCATCGTCGGCGGTGGGTGAGGGACTCGACGTCGCGAACGTGATCGCAGCGTCGACTTCGGCGATGGCTTCTGCAGCGATCGATGCGATCCCGTCCTCGGATAGCTCCCCGAGCTCGGAGAGCGCAGCGGCATACCGAGGTATGGGATCGCGTTCGTTCACGGTGTCAAGGTCGGCACCGCGATAGGCCTGGGCGTCACCTTCGAAGTGTCCCCACAAGCGAAGTGTGTGGATCTCGATCAGGCTCGGACCTTCACCTGCGCGGGCTCGATCGATCGCGGCGCCGGCGGCTTCGGAGATCGCCTCGACATCATTGTTCTCGATCCGTACCCCGGGCATGCCGTATCCGGCAGCGCGGTCTGCGTTCGATGCGTTGGCGGTGGAATGAGATCGGGGCACCGAGATCGCCCAGTCGTTGTCTTCGATGACAAAGATCACGGGCAGCTTCCACAGCGAGGCCAGGTTCAGCGACTCGTGGAACGCGCCCTGATTGGCCGCACCCTCGCCGGCGACGGCGACGGCGACACGGTCAGTACCCTTGCGCTTGAACGCCAGAGCCTGGCCGCAGGCGACCGGGTAGCCCTGAGCGATGATCCCAGAGCAGGAGAAATGGTTCTCAGGGTCGAAGAGGTGCATGTGGCCGCCCTTGCCGTGGCACAGCCCAGTGTTGCGTCCGTAGATCTCCGCGGTCATGGCGTTCATGTCGACGCCGTGAGCCAGCGCGAAGTGGTGCGGGCGGTGTGGAGCGGTGATTGCGTCGCCCTTCTTCAGCTGGGCGCACACGCCGACCGCTGACGGTTCCTGTCCCGCTGAGAGGTGCATCTCGCCGGGAATGAGTCCGGCACCGATGTCCCACGCGGGCTTCTTGTCGGCGTGGTATTCCTTCAGGATCCGTGACTCGTACTGGCGGATCCGCACCATTTGTCTGTAGAGGTCGAGTCGATTGAGCGGGTTCATGGATGTCCTCCTGATTGTGTTGTCGTCGACTGATTCGAGATCTGCATCCGCCGTGAGCGCCGCTCCGTGATACGGGTTAGAAGCCCGCGCGCAGAAGCACGCTCCATTGCCCCTTCGACGTCGATGGCTCGAGGCCCGTCGGCCAAGAGCGTGACGGTCACGGTGTCGTGCGAGCCGAACCGAAAGACTCGCTCACCGTCGATGGCCACCACGCCAAAGGGAGTTGCCACTCTCATCGTCGTGCCGGTCGGCAACTCGGCGACCTCGGCCAAATCGACATCGGCCATGAGTCCGGGACCCAACGGGACGCGAACTGTTGCAACGGCCGGCCGGCCGAGACGAAGGTAGAGACCGAACGGATCCTCTCGTCGGACTGTCCGGACGTGCGCTCCGATCGATGACAAGCCGATGCGATGGGGCTCGGCGAAGCACAAGAAGACCTCCCGGACCATCGAGGAGTCCCAGACCGCGCCGGAGGCAACGCTGTCATGGGCGGTGATCGCGACATCGACCAGCGCCCGGTGCCGGCGCTCGCCCGACCGCACCGTGAGGGATTTCGTCCGACATGCCACCTCGTCTGCCTCGAGTGCGCCGGTGGCCACCAAGCCGGCGGCGATCCCGACGACGGTCGGCTCCGCGCTGCGTGGAAATACATTGTTGGTACCAGTCGAGATGGAGGCGATCGGAACGTCGCCGCACGCGTCAGCTACCACCCCGTTGGTCCCGTCGCCCCCAAGCACGACGATTGCTCCAACTCCCGCGGCAACCATCGCTTCAACAGCGATGGTTGTGTCGGCGGCGGACTGCGTGAGGATCTGATCGACGAAGTCGAGAGTTGGCCATGCCTTCGACGCAGGTCGATTCGCCAGGTCGGCCAACGTTGCGGAAATCCCGCCGAGGTCGGTCATCGACAGCGCGCGGCTCACGCCGACGCTGCCCAGCCCGACGAGCACCCGCTTGACCATGTTGATCTTGGCGTTGGTGGTGACCTGTGCACCGTTGGCCACGAGTCGTCGGATGTCGCGAGCTGACGACGGGTTGGCCACGATGCCAACGATCCCGACATCAGGCACTACCACCCCCTTCTGCTCCCAATTGCCGACCATCGCAACGCCGACACAGGTGACAATTCCGCCCGCACGCGAGCGCTCCAACATCTCACTCTAGGGACCTGAGCAGCTACGTGGCTCATCGGGGTTCGCCCTCCGGCGGTCCTGCTCACTGCGCGATAGCCGGCGAAGTCGAGCAAGGTTGATTGCCATCCGAGTGCGCCCACAACGGCGGCGCAGATTCGCGGTCAGCCATCGCCGTTTGACGCGCCCCGCTCGGCGCATCGGCGTCGCTAGAGAGAAGCCCACCTGAAGCGGGACCATGTCGTTCGCGACGTTCAAGAACCGATGCAAGCCGCCCAAGGCACGTCGAAGGTCGTGCCCACCGAACCAGAGCGAAACCTGTCCGAGCATCGACCGGTATAGCCGAGACCCATAATGACGGCGCAGATTCGCGGTCAGAGATAGCCGCGTGCCCCGCTGTATCGGCGCATCGGGCGCGTCCCGTAGCCGGCGATCTGGGATGGCCGGCCACCGTTTGGGCGGCGAGGTTATGGGACGCTTTGCCGGCGCCGATGAGGCACGCGGCCACGGTTGCTCGTGTGCCACCCGCGCTAGGCCCGGGTTCGCAGATTGTTGACAACGATCGCG
>JAENVT010000120.1 GCA_016650435.1 Ilumatobacteraceae bacterium | reverse complement strand
GAATCATCCAGGACGCGGCCGAGCACGACGATCGACACTAACTGGATAGCCTGTGGAACCCGTGGCCCTGATCGTGCAGAAATACGGCGGCACCTCCGTCGCCGACCCCGACCGCATGCGTGCCGTCGCCGAGAACGTCGCCTTCACCCGACGTCACGGCAACGATGTCGTCGTCGTGCCGAGCGCGATGGGCAAGACCACCGACAACCTCATCAAACTGGCCAACGACGTTTCCAAAACGCAGCCCGGTCGTGAGATGGATATGTTGATCACCACCGGCGAGCGCATCTCGATGTCGCTGCTATGCATGGCCCTGGCCGATCTAGGTATCGAGGCGGTCAGCTTCACCGGGAGCCAGGCCGGAATCATCACCGACTCAGCGCACGGGAAAGCAAAGATCGTCGAAGTCAAAGGCGACCGCATCCGCGAAGGTCTGGCCGCCGGCAAGGTGTGCGTCGTTGCCGGGTTTCAGGGCATCAGCATTGGCAAGGAGATCACCTCGCTGGGTCGCGGCGGCAGCGATACGACCGCGGTTGCCCTGGCGGCGTCACTTCGCGCCGACAGCTGCGAGATATACACCGACGTCACCGGGGTCTTCTCCGCCGACCCGCGCATCGTGCCGCAGGCTCGCAAGCTGGCCCACATCAACTTCGACGAGATGCTCGAAATGGCAGGCGCCGGCAGCAAGGTTCTCGCGCTGCGCAGCGTCGAATTCGCCCGCAATCACAATGTTCCCATTCACGTCCGCTCCGCCTTCACGTGGGAGCCGGGTACCTGGGTCACCGATCAGGAGCCAAACATGGAAGATCCGATCATCTCCGGAGTCGTCACCGACGTCAGCGAAGCGAAGGTGACTGTCATCGGCGTTCCGGACCGTCCGGGTATCTCGGCCGCCTTGTTCGAGCCCCTCGCTGCTGCCAACGTCAACGTCGACATGATCGTGCAGAACACATCGCACGACGGCACCACCGACATCAGCTTCACGATGCCGAAGGCAGACATGGCGACCGCCGAGTTGATCGTCGGCCGCGTTGCCGCCGAGATCGGCGCCAGCGGTGTGGATCACGATGCCGACATCGCCAAGATCAGCCTCGTGGGCGCCGGGATGAAGAGCAGTCCCGGGATCGCCGCCAAGATGTTCCGCACCTTGGCCGACGAGTCCGTCAACATCGCCATGATCTCGACGTCGACAATCCGCATCAGCGTGGTCACGTCATTCAGCGACCTCGAGCGCGCCGCCCGCGCATTGCACACCGCGTTCGGGCTCGATTCCGGCCAGGCGTACTCCGCGCCGTTGCCGGAGCGGAAGTAGCCAACGCGCGATGCGACGCAATCACGTGCCGTGGAAGGCCGCGGGCACCGCGAGCGAGGGGAAGCGTTCCGCCGACGAGGTGGTGCGTGAGACCGGTTGGGTGTTCAACAACGTCACCGGCAGCGATCTGAGCCTGGCCGAGTTTGTAGAGAGCGGCAACAACGAGACACTGGCGTATCTGACCGCGTTCGGATTGGGCGATGATCCACTTGCGTCCGAGACATTGGTCGAGATCGGTTCAGGAATCGGCCGGATGACGGCCAGCTTCACGCGGTTGTTCGCCCGTGTAGTCGCTTGCGATCTCGACGCCGCGTTCCTCGAGCGGTGCCGTGAGACCGTGGCCCAGTTCGGTCAACCCCAACGACTGCAGACGAGCCCGGTCGCGGACGGTCGAACCATCGCCTTGCCCGACAACACCGCCGACATGGCCTTCAGCTACATCACCTTCCAGCACTGCCACCACGACGACGCGTTGGCGTTGAGCGAGGAAGCCGTGCGCGTCGTTCGCGCCGGGGGACACGTCGTGTTGAACTTCCGCACGTGGACGTCGAGTGACACCCTGTTGTGGCCGGCCGGCAAGATTGTGCGTGCCCTGTGGCGAGTGCCGAAGTTGGGCCCGGCCTTATCGAAACGACGTTCCGTCGCCCGCCTCGGCTGGCAAGCGAACCGGCTGTCGCCGACGGAGGTCATGGCGGTGGTTGGTTCGAAGGTCAGCGACGTGCAGATCGTGCGATCTCCCAAGCGTCGCAGCTTTGCGATTCCCGGCACCGCCGACCAATCGTTCGAAGGCGTTCACCCCAGTCACTGGTGGCTCGTCGCCAAGGTGCTGTAGGGCGGCATCCAGGGGTGGAAAGTAATTCGCCGACGCCCGTGAGGACGCGGCGTTAGCCTTTGGCCCATGAAAATTGGTGTTGTCGGTGCAACCGGCCAGGTCGGCTCGGTCATACGCCAGCTCCTGGCAGAACGCAACTTTCCGGTTTCGCAGATCCGCTATTTCGCCTCGTCACGCTCGGCTGGAACGACCTTGGATTGGAAGGGCGCCCCGATCACGGTCGAGGATGCAGCGACAGCCGACGTCACCGGTCTCGACATCGCCTTGTTCTCGTCGGGCGCGGCCTCGTCACGCGAGCTGGCTCCGAAGTTTGCCGCCGGAGGTGCGATCGTCATCGACAACTCTTCGGCGTGGCGCATGGATCCCGACGTACCGCTGATCGTCAGCGAGGTCAATCCTGGCGAGATCAACAACGCGCGCAAGCGAATCATCGCTAATCCCAATTGCACCACGATGGCGGCGATGCCGGTGCTGAAGCCGCTGCACGACGAAGCCGGTCTCGTCCGCCTGATCGCATCGACGTATCAGGCTGTCAGTGGCTCAGGCCTCCCGGGCGTCGACGAGCTCGACAAGCAGGCCCGCGAGGTGGTCGATCGGGCCCGTGAGCTGACGCACGACGGTTCCGCGGTGGTCTTTCCAGCTCCGAGCAAGTTCGTCAAGCCGATCGCCTTCAACGTCTTGCCGTACGCCGGGAAGTACGTCGACGACGGTTTGTTCGAGACCGACGAAGAGCAGAAGCTGCGCAACGAGAGCCGCAAGATCCTCGACATCCCCGATCTGCTGGTCAGCGGCACCTGCGTGCGCGTTCCGGTCTACACCGGTCATTCGCTGAGTATCAACGCCGAGTTCGAGCGGCCCATCAGCGTTGCCCGGGCCGTTGAGATCCTTGGTGCTGCCCCCGGTGTCGCGCTCAGCGATATCCCGACTCCGCTGGAGGCAGCCGGACAGGATCCGAGCTTCGTCGGGCGGATCCGCCAAGACCCCACCGTCGATGGCGGCCGCGGCCTGGTTCTGTTCGTCAGCAACGACAACCTCCGCAAAGGCGCCGCCCTCAACGCCATCCAAATCGCGGAGTTATTGCTGTAAACCCGAGTGGAGTGTTGTGAGGCACCCAGGTGCGCGCCAAACACTCCACAGGACTAGGGGCATACGCAGGGGACAGACTGGCAGCGGGGGCAGCCATTGGCGTAGCGGTGAGCTGCTTCGCTGAGGTTCACGTCGAGCTGATTTGCAAGCGATGCGAGCCAGGCCAGCACGTCGGCGAACTCGTGGAGTTGCTGATCGTGCGAGCCCTTGCGCACCGCTTGAGCGAGCTCACCGACCTCCTCGGCAAGCCAGGCAACCGAGCTTGGTACTCCTCTGGCGCGGTCTCGTTCGCCAAACGTCGCGTCGATCAGGAGTTGAAACGCGTCGAGGTCCATTCCCGCGAACGCTAGCGGTGGGCCAGATGCGTGTTCTCGCGACGATTTGAATACTTCTGACGCAAACGTTTGCGTTATAGTCATCCGGTCTAACGAAGGAGGACCCATGCCGGGCCCAGGAAACGATCTGATTGACGAGGCGGAAGTTGAAGCCGTGACCCGAGTGCTGCGCAGCGGCTACCTCGGTCGATACGGGCCTGACGACGATCCCGCCTTCGGCGCGGAGGTGTTGACGCTCGAGCAGAGCGTCGCCGCGCTGGTGGGCGTTCAGCATGCGGTGGGGGTCAACTCTGGCACCAGTGCGCTGTGGATCCTGATGTCGGCACTGGGTATCGGCCCCGGCGACGAGGTCATCGTGCCCGGGTTCACGTTTGTGGCGTCGATGTCGTCGATCGTCTATGCCGGGGCAAAGCCGGTGCTTGCCGAAATCGACGAGACGTTCAACCTCGATCCGCGCGACGTCGAGGCACGGATCACCGACAAGACAAAGGCGATACTCGCCGTCCACATGCTTGGTGCAGCATGCGATCTCGATGCGCTCAGCGACATCGCCCAACGCCACGGCCTCATGCTGATCGAAGATGCCTGCCAAGGATTCGGCGGGAGCTATCACGGGCGCAAGCTCGGTTCGATCGGAGTCGGCGGGGCGTTCAGCTTCAACATCTACAAAACCATCACGTGCGGCGATGGTGGAATGCTCGTCACCGATACCGACGACTTGTACGAACGCTGCTTCGCGCTCCACGACCAGGGTCACCTGCCGCTGCGCCGTGGCGTCGAGGTTGGCCAGCGGCCGTTCCTCGGGCTCAACCTGCGGATGATCGAACTCTCCGCCGCTGTGCTCAATGTGCAACTCAGCAGGCTCGACAGGATTCTCTCGACGATGCGCGCCAACAAGGCCGCACTGCGCGCCGCCATCGAGACGATTCCCGGCGTATGTTTCCGGCGGCTCGTCGATTCTGCTGGCGATATAGCCACCCACCTCGTCGTGACCCTGCCGACCGCTGCGGCCGCGGCAGCGGTTGCCGGTGACCTCGGCACCAAGACGCTCTCCAACTCGGGTTGGCATGTGTACAGCAACATGGAGCATCTGCGCAGCCGGCGCATCGTGTCGGGATTCGCCAGCTCCGTCGCCGACTATGTTGCGGACCCTGGCCTCCTTCCTGCGACCGATGCCTTGCTGGCCCGCTCGATCACCATCGGCATCGGCGTTGTCGATGCCGGGATCGGATCGGCGTTCGGCATCAACATCCGCTCCGGCCCTGCCGATATCGAGCACGTCGCCGATCGCTTCAAAGCGGCCGTCGAACGTCATGTGTGTTGACCCGTGTCGTGAAATACCGGGGCCAGTGTGAGCCCTCGGCGGGTGACACTCGTCGACGTCGCCCAGCGGGCTTCGGTCTCCGTCGCCACCGTCAGCCGCGCGCTGAGCGGTGATACGCAGATCAGCGAGGCCACGCAGGTGCGTGTCCGCCAGATAGCGAGCGACCTGAAGTACGTCCCGAACGTGGCGGCCAGGAGCCTGGTGCTGCAGTCCAGCGCAACCTTCGGTCTGATGACGCCCGACGTCACCGACCCCATCCACGGCCAGGTGGTCGCCGGCTTTCAGCAACGGGCGGCCGAGCGGGGTTACTCGGTGATCTTGTCGAATGGACTGCGCGATGTCGACACTGAACGCCGGGCGCTGCGCGAGTTCGCCGCCCACCGCGTGGCCGCGGTTGCCGTGATGGGCAGCAGGTTGCCGCAGACCGAGGCGAAGCGGCTCTTGTCGCCGAGCCCTGTGCTGTTCATCGGCTCCGACCACGTGCCGTCCAGCGGCACGGATCTGGATCTCCCACGTGGCTGTCTGCGACCGGACGATCAGGATGGGATGAAGCAGGTGGTCGACCACTTGATCAAGCGTGGCTACCGAACGGTGGCCTACGTGAGCGGCTCGTCGGGTGCCAACCAGATCAACCGCCGCGATGCGCTCGTCTCCGCACTTGCCGAAAGGGGCCGCCCCGCGCCGGTCGTGCATCTTGCCGACGATGTAGATGCGGACGGTCTCCGAGCCATCGCCGCCCAGATCCGAAACGGTCGAGCGGATGTCGTCGTGTGCTACGACGACTCGACCGCGCTCCTCCTGATGGATGAACTGCGAGCTGCTGGCGTCAAGGTCCCAGACGACGTCGGCGTCGTCGGGTTCGACGACATCCCGTTCGCCCGCATCTCCAACCCTCGGCTCACGTCGGTCTCTCAACGCTCCGACGAGCTGGGCCGGACCAGCGCCGACTATCTGCTGACGACCATCGAGCGGGGGAAGCTACCGGTCTCGCAACTGATGCCCGTCACGCTGGTCGTTCGCGAGACAACACCCGGCCTCGCCAAACAGGCTGGCAAGACTCATAAGAAGGGCACGCAGTGACGAGGAAGATCTACACCAGGTGGCCCGCGGTCGAGGGCTATGCCGACCGGCAGAGCTATCGGGCCGGCGACGTCGTCGAAATGCGCTGCAGCAGCCGAGCGCCGAGCGTCGCCGCATCGGTGGCCAGGGTGGGTCGCGACCGAGTCGAGGTGTGGCGGGGCGAGGGGATCGTCGTCGGCGAGCACCCGTACCCCGACGACGCTTACGCGACGGGTTGCGGTTGGCCGGTCGCCTTCACGATCGATGTCGACCCAGGATGGGCGTCGGGCTTCTACGAGGTGAGTTTGCACGCCGAAGGCGAGGACGGCGAGGCGGCGACGTCCGAGGCGTTCTTCGTGGTGCGGCCGACCGCGACGACCTCGGCCGACGCGATTCTCGTGTTGGCCACCAACACCTACAACGCGTACAACCAGTGGGGCGGTAAGTGCATGTACAGCGGCGCGACGAAACTGTCGTTCGACCGCCCATTGGAGCGTGGGTACTTGCGCCGACTGGCGTCGCCGCATGAGGTGCCTTACGACGGGCGAGTCCTGAGCCAGACCGACGAGGCCGACGAAGAGCACGTGCAACTGCAGGAGTATCTCGCAGAGTTCGACTACCCGCTGTGGTGCGCATCCGGTGGGTGGCACACCTGGGAACGTCGCTTCGTGCGATGGGCCGAGGGCGAGGGCATGACGCTGGACTTCGCCGTGAACTCCGATCTCGAGTTCCACCCGGAGGTACTGAACGGCCAGAGATTGATGCTGAGCGTCGGTCACGACGAGTACTGGTCGGCGGGCATGCGCGATCGTGCCGACGCGTTCGTCGAGGCCGGTGGGTCGTGGGCAATCTTCTCGGGCAACACCTGCTTCTGGCAGGTCCGCTACGAGGACGATGGTCGCACGATGGTTTGTTACAAGGGCGACGCACAGTCGCGCGATCCGGTGCATGGCACTGAAGATCACAAGTCGTTGACGTCGATGTGGTCGCTGCCCTCGATCGGTCGGCCGGAGGCACAGACGACCGGTCTCAGCTTCACCCGCGGCGGCTATGCACGGGTCGGCAAGGCGACGCCGCGCAGCTCGGGTGGATACAGCATCCATCGCCCCGATCACCCGGTGTTCGAGGGCACCAACCTGCGGTACGGGGACCAGCTGGGCATGCCGGCCAAGATCGTCGGGTACGAGGTCGATGGCTGCGAACTGACGATGCTGAACGGCGATCCGGTACCGACGTACGCGGATGGCACCCCAGCCAGTCTCGAGGTGCTCGCCACTGCCCCGGCTCGCCTGATCTCGATCACGGAAACGTACTGCGAGGCGCCGCTGGCGCTGTGGGCCGACCCCGAGCCTCCCGGCGATCTCGAGGGCGTGGCCGCCGGCCTCTTCGGATCCGCGTCGCCCGAGAACATCGCCCGCATCGCCCACAACCACGCCGTCATCGGGACGTTCACGAAGGGCAAGGGGAGGGTGTTCAACGGCGGTTGCACCGACTGGAGCTACGGTCTCGACATCGACCCATTGGTGCAACAAGTGACTCGCAACGTCATCCGTTGGCTCACGGCCGGCGGCTGAGATTCGAAGAGGAGTCGATCGGTGAATGTGCGCTCGTTGGGTCGTAGCGGAGTATCGGTATCGGCCGTCGGTCTCGGTGGATTCGAGCTCGGTCCCGAGGATGGCCGGACGCCGGATGTCGACACCGCTGTCACCGTGATCCAGACAGCGCTGGACGCCGGAATCAACTGGATCGACACCTCCGAGAACTACAACGACACGCAGAACGAGTCGCTGATCGGCGCTGCTCTCGGCCGGGTCTCGGAGCACGTCATGGTTGCTACGAAAGCCGCGCCGAAGCCGTTGGTCACCGGCGGCGGCTCGGGCTTTCGACGCGACCAAATCCATGACGCGTGCCGCGCGAGCCTGCGCCGGCTCGGACGTGATGTGATCGACGTCTACTTCTTGCATTGGCCCGACGACACCGGTGTACCGCTTGACGAAACTTGGGGTGCGATGGGCGAACTGGTCGACGGCGGGTTGGTGCGGGCAATCGGGTTGTCGAACTACAAACTCGCCGATGTCGAGCACTGCCACAAGCAGCGATCGGTCAATGTTGTGCAGGACGGGCTGTCGCTGATCGACTACCTCGACGCGCGAGATGGCTTCGCGCGTTGCCGCGATCTGGGGATCGGCGTAGTCGCCTACGAGCCTGTCGCCAGCGGCATCCTTGCCGGCAAGACACAGGATGAGGTGCTCGCGTTCTGGACCGGCCCATGGGTGGACTCTGCGTTCTACAAACGCCTGCTCGCACCCGGCAGAGTGGAGCGCAGCTTCGCAGTCGCCGACGGTCTCCGCCCGATCGCGGCGCGCCTCAAAGCGACAGTTGCACAGGTAGCGATCGCCTGGGTGCTGCACCAGCGCGGCGTGAGCGCAGCCATCGCCGGCAGTCGCGACGGTCGTCATGTGCACGAGAACGCGCTGGCCGCGGAGTTGAATCTCTCGGCAGTGATGGACGACCTCGAGCAGCTGATCCCGCTGGGACCGACGTTCGACGCAAGCTGAGGCTCGAGTCGCGTGGTCGAGCAGCATGGCGCTCATCAGTGGGCCAGTTGGAGTTGTTGTGGGTGGGTGAATGCGGGTCCGCGTGGTGGTGCGGGGATGAGTGTTCCGTCGGGTTTTCGCAGCCACAGGTCGTCGCTGTCGCCGATGTATTTCCAGCCTCGGTGATGGACGTAGTCATGATGTGTTGAACAGTTCAGATCCATCAACTTCAGATCGGTGGGTCCGTCTTCGAGGAACACTTCGTCGATGTGATGGACCTGGCACCATCCCGGCGGTCGATCACATCCAGGCCATCGACATCCGCCATCGCGAGCGACCAACGCGTAGTACTGCGAATCTGACGCCAACCGCGTCGTCGTCCCG
>JAENVT010000119.1 GCA_016650435.1 Ilumatobacteraceae bacterium | reverse complement strand
TTGGGTAGTACTTGTCGGGCTCGCCCGGATCCCAAGCCTTGGTCAGACCAGGGTTGGTGTTGGCGTGCGAGACCATCAGCATCGGGCCACTGGGGTCCTGGTTGAGCACCGGAACCTCGATCTTGGCGCAACCTGAGTTGTAAGTACCCATGACGGCGACCTCGGCCGCATTAGCCACGTGGTCGTTCGCGTTCTTGGCACACGTCGCGTCGTCCCAGCCGCCCTTGGCAGCCGTCGAGTCGTCGTATGACTTCAGCTGAACGGTGAACGCACCAGCCTTGCCGCCGGCCTGCTCGAGGATCAGCGACATCGCGTTGAAGGTGTCAGTGGATGCATCCTTCGATGCGCCCTGCAACGGCAAGTCGGACGACACAATCAGAGTGCCTCCGGCTGCAGGTGCGCCCGTGCCAGCAGGAGCGGTCGTTCCACCCGGAGCTGTCGTGGCTCCAGGAGCGGCCGTAACTGATGGTGCACCGGTATCGCTGGCACTCTTCGTGTCAGATCCGCAGGCGACGCCTACAACTGCCAGCGCGATAAAGAGCGCTGACGCTTTTTTGAACCTCATGGTCCTGCCTTTCGTTGGCATATTGGTTTCTCCCCCTCGGTACGCAGAGAGGGACAGCCAACTTGGCTCGCCCCCGAATGCGACCGACAGTACGACCCGAGTACGGAATCGCGCCAGCACCCTAACAGCCAGCGTTTGCTAGTGGCAAGCAACCCCCAGCGTGCCTGGCGCGGCCCCGAGGTCGATGATTTGGTCGGCTACGGCAAGCAATTCCTCGTCGTGGCTGGCGCAGACGACACACGCGCCGCGGTCGGCGCAGTCCCTGATCGCACGGGATATTAACCGTGCCGTAGCACGGTCGAGCTGTGACGTCGGCTCGTCGAGGACCACCAATTCGGCCTCGACGGCCAGAGCGCGCGCCAGCGCGAGTCGCTGGCGCTCCCCGCCCGACAGCGCGCCAGCAGGCCTGTCGGCAAGACCCTCGAGTCCCAAGGCATCGAGCAGGCCGAGCTCGTTGCCGTCGAAGGGCTCCGAGCGGATCGCCCGAACGAGGTCGATGTTGGCGATCACACTTTGCTGATCGGCAAACGCTGCTGTTTGCGGGGCGCACCCGAAAGATGTTGCCATCCGTTCGACGACACCGCGTGTCGGCTGACCGACGCCGAGCACGATGGAAAGGACGCTGGTCTTACCCGACCCTGAGCGGCCGGTGATGACAGTGACCTGGCCTCGCCGAAGCTCCATGGAGACCGGACCGATGGTTGTCGTATCGAGATCGATCTCCGCCTCGCGCACGCTCACTGCAACGCTCTCAGCGGGTGTCACCCCGACCGAGTAGCTACCGATCGGATGCGTCGTACCACCTGCCGAAGATGACACCGGACCAGAGCCGACGAGGCTGATGTTGCCGTCGATGGCAACAGCGACGGCGCGACCGGCGATTCGCGCATCGGCTCGAAGCGAATCGGGAAGCCGCACCCATCCGCGACCATCGACCACCAAGGTGGTGCGGCCCGCGAGCGTCTCCTCACTGAGGCGGCCGTCGTGAATGGTCAGCACTCGGGTTGCGACTCGTTCGGCTCGAGCATCGTGAGTCACCACCAGCAACGCTGCTCCGGTGCGTTCAGCGTGCTCGCGCAGGAAGTCGTAGACCTGGTCTGCGCTCGACGCATCGAGTTCGCCCGTCGGTTCATCGGCGATGACCAATCCGGGACCATGAGCGAGTGCCGCGGCGAGAGCGACTCGCTGACGCTCACCACCGGACAGCGAGGTCGGGCGGCGGTGCGTCAAGTGGTCGAGCCCGAGGCGATGCAATGTGGCAGCCGCAGCCCGGCGCCCCTGGTCGCGGCGCATACCGGCAAGGCGCGACTGCACTGCCACGTTGTCGAGGCAATCGAGATCGTCGATCAAGTCGAGCCCGGATCGCTGACTGACGACTCCAACGTGTGCTGTGCGCAACCTCACTGCCGCGGCGTGATCCATCTGGGCGATGTCGTGACCGAACAATCTGATGCGACCGGCGCTCGCGCTGACCTGCGCCGTAACCGCTGCCACCAGTGTCGACTTGCCGGCTCCACTCGGTCCACGCACGACGATCCGTTCGCCGGGATCCACCCGCAGGGTAAGACCGCGCAATGCGGCAACATCGTGCGTTCGACCGCGGTGGAGCACGAACGCATCCTCGATATCGATGACCGGATCGTCGGGCGGCAGAGTGATCGTCACGTGGTACCGCGCAACAGATCTTCGTCCGGCACGTGACGAGCCGACGTCGCTCCCATTACGGCACCCAATGCAAGTATCACCAGCAGCGCGATCGACAGCGCTGCTACGGAGAACCACGGCACCGACAACCGAAGGGGCGGATTCGGGTTGCCGGAGGTTGCCGAGACCGCAACCAGTCGGGTCGCGATCTGCAGCAACCAGCGTCCGCCGACAAGACCCAGCGGGAGCGCCAAGCACACGGCGGCCAGCGACTTGCCAGCCACCATTCCGACCAGCCGTCGGCCGTCGACACGTTCGAGCGCCAGCATCCGCAGCAGTGGGCGATCGTCGCTTGCATCAGCGGCTGCGCCGAACACAACCGCGCACGCACCAAGAACGATCGCGACGAGCGCCGAGGCCATGAGTATCAACAACGTCACGACGGAAAGCGGGTCGGTAGCCAGTGCCGTTTGCCTCGTCGAGCGGCGGTCGACGTTGATCGCGTCGAAGCCACCGTCGTCGAGATTTGTCGCAAGCAGCCGTTCGTGAGACCCGGTGTCGGCGGCGAGCCACACCTCGTTGGCAGTGCCGGCGCCGGGTTGCAACAAGTCGAGCGCCAACTGCAGTGAGGTGATGTCGATGATCGCAAATCTCGCGCTGGCGCCAGGGAAGCGGCTGGCTATAGCGGTCGGGCGCACTTGCAACGTGCCGCTGCTGGTCTCGACCGCGATGATCCCGTTGACGGCGGAATGCGCGGTCGAGGGGTCCACCACGGCATTCAGCGGCGCATCCTGTCCGGGGCCGATCGGGGTCACGAGAATTGCAACACCGAGCAGCGAGCCCGTAACGCGAAGTGATGAATCAGGTTGGACCTCGACCGCCGCGTCTGCCGCGTGAAGCTGGTCGAACTGCAGGTCAACGGCAGTGGACTGGCCGTCGGCGGTCGTCGTCTGGACGTGACTGAGCACGACATCGATCGCCCGCGCGGCCTCGGAAGTGGTGCCCTCACCGATGTGATGTTCGACCCGTGCCGAGACATCGGCGGGCTGTGCCAAGCGGAAGCCGACCAACTCTCCGCCGGCATCGCCGGGCGTCAGCGCGGTGCGCACACCTCCACCGAACTCTTCGTCGCCGAACTCTTCGTCAAGGGTGATTTCGTGCCATGTTCCGTCGACCCGCGCAATGACCGCCGAGGTGTGCAGGCCCTCGAAACCCGAGCCGTCGAACTCGATCGACGTGGCGTCGGCAGGCAACGTCGTGCCGAGTGCCACCGGCGCCGGCTGGGCGATCTTCTTGGCGAGCTCATTCGGTTCCGGTCCGAAGCTCGACCGCCATCCATGCAGCTTGCCGAACGTCGTCGGGTCGAGGCCGAGCAACTCGACCGTTTGAGAATTCGTCGCCGACTGCCGGACCGCGACACCGCGTCGCAACACATCGGTACTGACTGTCCCAGGCGTCAGTGCCGACCAACCACCCCGGGGATCAAGCGCCTGCGGCCGGACGAGCGCCGGCCCGAGCTGCAGACGAAAATCGTATGGAACGGCAAACGCCGCTTGATCGCGAGAACCCAGCTGCAATGTCGACGCGTACCCGAACGTCAACAGGGCGAACATCACGGTGACCGCTATCAACGAGGCGGTGGCGATTGCTCGGAGTGGTTGGGCGGTGGCTTCGGCCAACGTCAGTTTCGTCAGCGGCCAACGCCGCGGACTGGAATTCGACGCGGCGCGCAGGGCAATCGGCACAACCCGAACCACCACAGCCGCGAGTGCGATCGCCGCAAGGATAGGAACTGCAACCAGCGTGGGATCGACGACGCGATTCAACGAACCCGTCGATATCGATCCTCGACGGATCAACACGAGCAACACCGCGAGCGCAGCTATCCCGGCGACGTCACTGGCCACCGGCCGGCGATTGCGTTGTAGCGGCAGCAGATCGTTGAGGCTGAGCGCGATCAAGATGAGCAACCAC
>JAENVT010000118.1 GCA_016650435.1 Ilumatobacteraceae bacterium | reverse complement strand
GAGATGATGGAACAGGTCCGCCAGATCAGCGCGGCGGTGCAGCCCGACTACACGTTCCTGGTGATCGACGCGATGACCGGACAGGACGCCGTCGGTGTTGCCGAGTCCTTCCACGCCACGCTGGCCATCGATGGCGTCATCATGTCGAAGCTCGACGGCGATGCCCGCGGTGGTGCGGCCCTGAGCGTCAAGGAAGTCATCGGCCGGCCGATCGCGTTCGCTTCCACCGGCGAGAAGCTCAACGAGTTCGAGCAGTTCCACCCGGACCGCATGGCCGGGCGCATCCTGGGCATGGGCGACATGTTGAGCCTGATCGAGCAAGCCGAACACGCCTTCGAGAAGGATCAGGCCGAGGCCGCCGCAGAGAAGATGATGGAGGGTGAGTTCACCCTCGACGACTTCCTCGAGCAGATGCAGGCGCTGAAGAAGATGGGCCCGCTCGGCAACCTTCTCGGGATGATGCCGGGCATGCCGAAGGAGCTCAAGGGTGCCGAGATCGGCGACGACCAGCTGAAGCCGGTGGAAGCCATCATCCGCTCGATGACCCAGCTCGAACGTCGCAAGCCCGAGGTCATCAATGGCAGCCGCCGGACCCGAATCGCCAATGGCAGCGGCACCACGGTCGGTGATGTCAACCGTCTCGTCAAGCAGTTCGGCGAGATGCAGAAGATGATGAAGAAGATGGGCGGGATGGCGATGGGTGGCAAGGGCAAGAAGGGCAAGAAGGGCCGAGGCCCAGCCAACATGGCTGGTATGCCTGGTGGCTTCCCCAACTTCAATTGATAGCCTCTCGTCGTTCGTATTGTGCAAGGAGCCCTGGATTCGTATGGCAGTAAAACTGCGCCTCACCCGAGTTGGCAAGACCAAGCAGCCGCAGTATCGCGTCGTCGCGACCGACAGCCGCTCGCCTCGGGATGGCCGGTTCATCCAGATCGTCGGCACCTATAACCCGCGCACGGATCCATCGACGCTCAACATCGACAACGCCAAGGCCGTGAAGTGGTTGATGGACGGCGCTCAGCCCACCGAACGCGTCAAGAAGTTGTTGGAAGTGTCTGGTGCGATGGCTGAGTTCAGCGCCGCCCGGGCGGCCAAGTGAGCGATCAGCCGCCGACCGAGCCGGACGACGTCACCATCGAAAGCGCCCCTGACAACCAGGTTCCGGCGCCGACGGCGACGGCCGTGCTCACCCACGTGGTCCGTTCGATCGTGGACGATGCCGATGCCGTGAAGGTCGACGCTGTAGAGGGCAGGAACCGCCTGAAGCTCGAAGTAAAGGTCGGTCCCGGCGATCTGGGCAGGGTGATCGGCCGACGTGGCCGTACCGCACAGAGCATCCGCACCGTCGTGCGCGCTGCCGCCACTCGTGATGGCGTCGAGGTCGACGTCGACTTTGTCGACTGACCCATTGCGCGAAGTCGGGCGCATCGGCCGCGCCCACGGTGTACATGGCGAACTGTACGTTTCGCTGATCACCGACCGTGTCGAGCGGCTTGCACCAGGCGCACGCCTCCTCGCCGGCTCGCAATGGCTCACTGTGGTGGAGTCGCGTCAACAGCAGCAGCGTTGGCTGGTTCGATTCGACGGAGTCGCCGACCGGACTGCGGCCGAGAAGTTGACCAATTCCATCCTTGTGGCGGAACCCCTCGATGCTGACGATGACGATGCATTGTGGGTGCACGAGCTGATTGGCGCACGCGTCGTCGACCAGCAGGGTGTCGAGCGAGGCGTCTGCGTCGCCGTCATCGACAACCCGGCCCACGACATTCTGGAACTCGACAACGGACTGTTGATTCCGGTGATCTTCGTCGTCAGTTGTGCCGGTGGCACGGCCATCGTCGACCCGCCGGAAGGCCTGTTCGACCTCTAGAGGTGGCGCTGGATCAAGTGGTTGTGTCCGACAATTGATCCGAACGGCCCATTTCACGGTGAGTCATTCGTCGCTACCGTGAGTGGTCCCATTGGCGGGGACGGAAGGCCAGCTCTCGATCATTCCTCGATCGGGAGCTGGCCTTTTCGTTACTACGTGCCGGCGCTGGTCAG
The DNA here is from genome assembly GCA_016650435.1 of Ilumatobacteraceae bacterium. Next base: position 594 of record JAENVT010000118.1, on the reverse strand, counting down.
TGGCTCGGCTCTCAGGACTGCGGCAAGGTTGATCGGACCGTAGACGTGAGGAAACGGTTCGGGTGCCCCTGGGAGCTGCTCGTAGACCAATGGTGAGGTCAGGAACTGTTCGTCGATGTGCAACAAGACGAGGTCTGATGCGCCGGAGTAGAACCGCTCGATCACGCCCGGCCATTGCTCGGCGGTGCTGCAATGGATGTACCCCTCCTCGGCGAGATCGACGCCGCGCGTCGAGCCGGTGTGGCAGCCCTGCTGCTGGGAAGCGTCCCACGTCGCGGTATCCGTGATGTGAAAGATCATCGCCTCGTAGGCTTGCACACCGTGCAGATCGACGTATTCACCATCTTCCCAGCGCTGGTCGACTCGTTCTGCTCGGAGAGCCTTCTCGGCAAGACCCGCGCCAACCATCTGCTCGACCTGCGAACCCACGATCTGCGCGAGCACACATCCGACGTGCACCGCACCGTCGACGACGCTCCGTTCGGCGGCGGCGCTGGCATGGTGATGAAGGCGGAGCCGATCTTCGCGTCGGTCGAGGCCGCCGATCCACCGCGGCCGTTGTATCTCCTCGGCCCCGCCGGTCGCTCGTTCGAT
>JAENVT010000117.1 GCA_016650435.1 Ilumatobacteraceae bacterium | reverse complement strand
GGTCGACGGGCGGCGGCCGATGGCTTGGCATACACCCTGTCGCTCTTCCCGGAGCTGGAGAAGCGGTGGGATGTTCAGGGCCGATCACTGTCGGGCGGCGAGCAGCAGATGGTCGTGCTGGCTCAGGCGTTGGTGTCGCGACCAAAGGTGCTCTTGGTCGACGAGCTCTCACTCGGGCTTGCGCCGATCGTTGTCAAGCGTCTGGTACCGACGCTGGCACAGGTTGCCGCCTCCGGAGTCGGCGTGTTGCTGATCGAGCAGTTCGCCCATGTGGCGCTGTCGTTGGCGAAGGCGGCGTACGTGCTCGAAGGCGGCAGGGTGCGGTACAGCGGCTCGGCCGCGGAACTCACCGAACGGCCGGAGCTGCTGCATTCGGCGTACCTGCTGCGCAAGCGCGGTGCCGCCACACCCCTGCCGCCGCCTGCCCCGGCACGGTTCGCCACCGGCGAACACAGGTAGCCGCTGCGGGGTCCGCCTGTGAAACAATCGATGGTCTACACGATCTCGTTGGGGGACCCATGAAGCAGAGCACCGACCGCATTCTCACGACGCATGTCGGCAGCTTGGCCAGGCCACACTCGCTGCTCGACATCATGAAGGAGCGCGAGTTCGACCGCCCATATGACGCCCAGGCGCTTGATCAGGAGATCGCCGCCGCGGTCAAGGAGCGCGTTCGGCAGCAGGTCGAATCAGGCATCGACATCGTCGCCGACGGTGAGATGAGCAAGGTCAGCTTCCTCGGCTACGTCAAGGATCGACTCGGCGGTTTCGAGGTCGACGCAGGCCCGTCGACCATGGCGCCGTCGTGGCAGGCCGAGTTCGACATGTTCCCCGAGTACTACACCGAGTACTTCAAGAAGTATTCGGCGGCCGTCAGCCCGTTGCGCCGGATCATCTGCAAAGGCCCGATCTCGTACACCGGCCAGAAGCTGTTGCAGATCGACATCGACAACTTGAAGGCAGCGTGCGAGGGCCTCGACATCTCCGACATCTTCATGCCGGCCTGTGGACCGAGCGGGTTCGGTCGCAACGAGTACTACAAGGAGTACCCGGAGTATCTCAATGCCGTCGCCGATGCGATGCGCGAGGAGTACCTCGGTATCGTCGAGGCCGGCTTCATCTTGCAGATCGACGATCCGTGGCTCACCGACACGCTCTGCAACCCGAACGAGACTGTCGAGAGTCGTCGTCGTGCGGCGTCGATCCACGTCGAGGCCGTCAACCACGCGTTGCGCGGCATCCCCGAAGACCGGGTCCGTCACCACACGTGCTACGGCTTGAACCATGGTCCACGACTGACCGACATTCCCTTGAAGGTCGCCTTGGAGTACACCTTCCAGATCAACGCCCAGGCGTATTCGTTCGAAGTGATGAACCCTCGTCACATGCACGAGTGGCGTCAACTCGAAGAGGTCGGCGTACCCGACGGCAAGATCGTGATCCCGGGTCTGATCGGCCACGCCAACAACTACGTGGAGCATCCCGAGTTGATCGCCGAGTTCATCTGCAACTACGCATCGATCGTCGGCAAGGAAAACGTGATCGCTGGTACCGACTGCGGGTTCTCGTCGCGGGCGAGCTACGCACCAGAGGTACACCCGACGGTGGTGTGGCCGAAGTTCAAGGCTCTGTCCGAGGGTGCGGCGATCGCCAGCAAGAAGCTGTGGGGATAAGGCACACTAGGATCCACGCAGGCGGCACGTGGGGGCCGCACCGCTTATCACAGGGGGTATGGAATGACTGACACTGCCGAGCAGGTGACGTTCCCGGGGCCGAACGAGATCGAGGGCTTTTGGGCCTTCGACAAGATGCACGCGCCGCGACCGCTCCATCCGCTGTCGCAGGACCTGGTCATGTCGACGCTTGCTGTCGGGTTCACCAAGGCACAGGCCGAGTACGACTGCCCGGTCGTTGCTTCCAACCAGGCGATCAACCACTACTTCTACATGGCGTTCCACCCCCATCCAGACGAGGCTGTGGTCGAGGACCGCATGAGCCGCTACCTCGACACGCTCGACAAGAAGGTGCCGCTCGTCGGCAAGCGCTGGACCAACGAGTGGCTGCCGATGATCCGGTCGCGCAACGAAGCCGAGCGCGACGCCGATTACTCGGGAATGAGCAACGCCGCACTGCTGGCCAAGTTCGACGACATGACCGACTGGATGACCGAGATGTGGTACGTCCACGGTCACATCAACTTCGCGCTGGTGTCGGG
>JAENVT010000116.1 GCA_016650435.1 Ilumatobacteraceae bacterium | reverse complement strand
TCAACGCCACCAAGGTTCTCGGCTCCGGATACACACCGCACTGCGCGGCGATTCATCCGGCACGCCTGGTTCGCGGACTGGCCGAGACCGTCGAGAGCGCCGGCGTCACCATCTACGAAAAGACCCGCGTCCTCGAGCTCGGCGACCGCAAGCTGCGCTGCGCGACCGGCACCGTGTCAGCAGATGTCATCGTGCGGGCGACCGAGGGATTTACCGCCAGGCTGCCCGGACACCGGCGCACAGTCGCCCCCATCTATTCGTTGATGATCGCCACGGAGCCGTTGCCCGACTCGTTCTTCGCCGAGGTGGGCTGGGCGCAGCGCGAAACGTTCAACGACGATCGGCGCCTCATCATCTACGGGCAGCGAACCGCCGACAATCGCATCGCCTTCGGTGGCCGAGGGGCGCCGTACCATTTCGGCTCGGCGATCAAGCCAGAGTTCGATCGCCATGCCGCTGTGCAAGATTCGTTGCGCGCCTTGCTCGGTGAGATGTTTCCAGCGCTCGGCGATGCCAAGGTCACCCACCGCTGGGGTGGGCCGATCGGCGCGCCGCGGGATTGGTATTGCTCGGTCGGCTTCGACCAGACACGCGGCCAGGCGTGGGCCGGCGGATACGTCGGCGACGGAGTGACAACCACCAACCTTGCCGGAAGAACGTTGGCTGATCTCATCACCCGTCGCGACACCGATCTTGTCTCGTTGCCATGGGTCAACCATCAGTCCAAGAAATGGGAACCTGAGCCATTGCGCTGGCTCGGGATCAACACGATGCTGCGTTTACCGATCGGCGCCGACCGCTACGAGGAGCGCACCGGCAAAACCGAGAAGTGGCGGAGCAAGATCCTCGAACACTTCATCGGCCACTAGCTGGGAAACGCCGCCGGCAGCTTGTCGGCATACAACCATGCGGCGAAGAACTCGGTCAGGTCCCGACCGGCGACCTCGTTGGCCAATGCCACGAACTCTTCCGTCGTGCGCGATTGCCCGGCGTTGTCTGTGACCCATCGGCGCAACAGCGTGAAGAAGAGGTCGTCGCCGATGGTCTTGCGTAGCGCGTGCAGGATGACTGCCCCACCGTCGTAGCTGTTCACCTGGAACATCTCGGGAGCGGTTGGGTCGGCCGTCGACCACATCTCGCGACTGATGAGACCGGCCGACGCTGAGTCAGCGATCGACGTCAATCCCGCGTGCTCCAGCCACATCCACTCCGCGTAGGTCGCAAAGCTTTCGTTGAGCCAAATGTCCTTCCACCGTGCCGGCGAAACCGTGTCGCCAAACCATTGATGAGCGAGCTCGTGCGAGAGGAACAACTGCTGCCCGGAGTCCAGCCGGCCGGAGGAGAAATCGGCGCGACTGAACATCGGCCGCTCCATCGTCTCCATCGCCAGTCCTGGGAAGCTATCGGTGATCGCGATGCCGTACCGGTCGAGGGGATACGGCCCGAAGAAGTCGTCGAAGAAGTCGATCTCGTCATCGATCGCGTCAAGGTAGGGCTGCATCGTTTGCCGGTCGTTGTGCAAAACCGCGCTGAGCAATGGCAGACCGTTGGGGCCGACACCGTCGACGAGTTCGTAGTCACCGGTCAACAGTTGGATGAGGTAGGTCGCCATCGGCCGATCCTCCTGCCAGATCCAGGTGTCGGAGGAGACGGTCGAGGTGTGCTCGACCAGCGCGCCGTTGGCGACCGCTGTCAAGCCAGATGGGACCGTCAGCTCGAAGCGGAACGTGGCCTTGTCGCTCGGGTGGTCGTCGCACGGCATCCAGGTGTGCGCACCCTCCGGCTCGTTCAGCACGTAGGAGCCGCCCGGGGTTGGGAACCAACCGACCGGCCCACCCGCTGCCGACGGCACCGCCGCCGGCGACAGGGTGTAGGTCACGTCGACCCCGACGTGCTGGCCGCCGTTCAGTTTGGTGACCGGCGTGATGTGCAACTCCGGAGCATCGGCGGAGAACGTCGCGGGCACCCCATCGACCGAGACAGCTGAAACGACGGGGCCGGCAGAGTCGAGCGAGAATGTCTCGCGGTCCGCCGTCATCACCATGTCGAGGTGATCGGTCGCCGAGATCTCGTTGCGCACCGGGTCGTAGTGCAGGGTCAAGGTGTAGTGCTCGACGTCGATTCCGGGATTCCCGAGCGAGGGAAACAGCGTGTCGCCGATGCCATCGCCGTTACCTGCCCCCGACCCAACAGGTGTCGTCGTCTCGCTTCCCGGCAGCGTGTCGCCGGTGGTGGGCTGGCTCGACGGGATCGACTCATCGGTCGAGGAGGTCGTTTCGTCGGTCGGTGCGGTCGTCGCCGGCGACAAGCTGTGGATCGGCCTGGCCTCAGTGGAGACCACATCCGGCCCGGTCGCGCATGCCGGCACAGAGATGACCAGACAGGCGACCAACAACCAGCCCCCCGTCCGTCGATGCACGGCCAGCGACCCTACTGTCAACGGTGCAACGAGTGGTCGCGCATGTCGGCACGGAGCCGCACGGTGTACACGGAATCGCTTGAAAGCACGCCACTCCGCGCAAACAGCCGCCCAGCCTGCCAGTTCGACAGACCGAGCTCGGGTTGATCGAGCGCGAACTGGCCGTCGACCCAGCGGGTGAATCCGTTGCCGACGAACGGTGCGTCGATCGCCCCGTAGAACCACTCGTGCTCGTTGCTGTCGTAGCTGATCAAAGACGCCGCCAATCGCGGGCTGTACCGATTGAACAGCTCGACCGCTTCGGTCAGAGAATCAACTTCGACGAGCCAGAACTCGGGCGAGTTCTCCCATTCCCACTCCTGGCCGAGCCGCTCGAGTTCATCCGCGGCGACGAGGTGCACCTCGGCTTCGGTGCCGCGTGCTGCGGCGGCGCGCCCAGCGCCCGCGGCGACCGCGCTGCGAAGCAGCGCCGATCGCGAACGAGGGATGCAGCAGACATTCATGGTGTTGCACACCTTGCGGTCCAACGAATGTTCCACGATCTCGGCAAGCACCGCAGGATCGGCGTGTTCAGACACCACGACCCATGCTCCCCCAGTGCCGTGCAAGCTGACCGGGACACCGTGTTGGCGGGCGACGGCACCGAGCTGGGCGACTGCCGCCCCCGAGCCGCGAGCGACCGCCAGGCCGAGGCGGGCATCGGCAAAGAGCGCCCATCCCGCGGCGTGCGCCGCGGACTCGATGAGCTGCACGGAGCCCGGCGGCAAGCCAGATGCGGCGACCGCTGGAGTGACACAGCAACGCATGATCGCCTGTGCCGTCCCGAGCGCGTCGCTGCCGATCCTGAACACAGCGGTGTTGCCGGTCCGCAGCACTCCGGTGGCGTCGGCGAAGACATTCGGACGGCCTTCGAACACGAAGCCGACGACGCCGAGCGGGGCCCGCCACGCCGACACCGACCAGTCCTTGTGGTCGATCGTCGAGACGAGGTGCTGCCGCCGGATCGCCGAGCCAGCCCAAGTGCGCAGACCGGCAGCCATGTCGCTGCGCATCGCCGGAGTCAGCTGCAACCGTGTGGTTGATCGGCCCCTCGACAATGCCAGGTCGATGTCGGTTCGGTTGGCTTCGAGTACTTCTGCGAACACCTGATCGTCGTCGATGGCGTCGGCGAAGCGCTCGAAGAAATCCGTGATCTGTTCGTCGGAGCAATCAGCAAGCGCGGCGAATCCCTCCAATGCATTCGCAACCGACGTCGATGCCACGGCGTGCTCGCCGTGTGGGATGTGCAGCAGATCGCCCGTTTCCTGCACGATCACCAAGCGGTCTCCTGCTCTGAAGGATCGGGCGAGGTCGGCAGGCACGACGGTGACTCGATTTCCCCCGTAGACCAGCTGCTGGCCCTCGACGAGTTGAGTGAGCGCACTCTGTCCAGGCAAACCCATGCCTGGGTAGCGTACGACGAATGGAAGCGAACAACCCTGACGATCAGCTCTACTTTCGCCAGCTGCTGTCCGGAAGAGATTTCGCCGTGGGCGATCCCATCGCCCAGCAGATGGTCAACTTTGTCTATGTCATTGGCGATCGATCGACAGGCGAATGCTTGCTGATCGATCCCGCCTACGCCGTTGCAGATCTTTTGGACGTGGTGGCCGCCGACGACATGCGAGTCACCGGAGTGTTGGCAACCCATTACCACGCCGACCACGTCGGCGGATCACTGATGGGGTACGCGATCGAAGGCGTTGCCGCGCTGCTCGAGCAGGTTGACTGCCCGATCC
>JAENVT010000115.1 GCA_016650435.1 Ilumatobacteraceae bacterium | reverse complement strand
TGCGCGGCGGCGCGGTCGGGTGCCGTGACGATGGGATCTGTCGGGGCGGGCACTGGCGCGGTTGCCGGGGGACTGCAAGGCGGCGTCGGCACGGCAAGCATCACCCTCGAGAGCGGCATCCTTGTCGGGGCGCTGGCCGTGGTGAACTCCGCTGGACAAGTGATCGCGCCCGACACCGGGCTGCCGCGTTTTCACGAAGGAATCCGGCTGCGTCGACCACCCGCCACGCAACGACAGGCGTTGATCGAGGCCATTCGCCTTCCACCAACGCCCTTGAACACGACCATCGGCGTGGTGGCGACCTCTGCCGAGCTGACCAAGGCGGAATGCCGCAAGATGGCAACAGTCGCCCACGACGGCCTGGCGAGGGCGATTCGGCCGGTTCACTCGTTGTTCGACGGCGACACGATCTTCTGCCTGTCGACCGCCGAGCGCGCGATCGCCGCCGACGAACAGCCAGGACTACGTCGCCCCAACACCCGAGCCGGCGTCGTCAACACGTTGCTCGCTGCCGCCGCAGATTGTTTTGCACTCGCCTGCACACGTGCCGTCATCGAGGCGAGAGCGACTGGTGGCCCTGCTAGCTACGTCGATTTGTGCCCTGGCGCGTTCCCTCGCGGGGTGTGAACTGTTTGGGCGCGGCGCCGCGAGCTTCGGCAATCGGGGCGTCGGTCGATAGCTTGGGGGCGGCGTTGGGGACACCTGAATCCCCGGTCGAAGGAGGCAACAAGCTTCATGACCACAGAGACGCACGAACGGCCGAAGGTCACGGTCCCCGAGTTAGCTCGGATGAAAGCTCTCGGCGAGAAGATTTCGATGATCACTGCCTACGACGTCACCTTTGCGCGACTCGTCGATCTGGCCGGCGTCGACATGATCCTGGTCGGCGATTCCGTCGGCATGGTGGTGCAAGGTGAGGCCAACACGATCCCGGTCGCGCTCGACGACATGGTGTATCACGTTCGTCTGGTCTCAAGAGCCAAGCCTCGCGCCTTGATCGTCGGCGACCTGCCCTTCGGGTCCTATCAGGTCAGCCCGCAACAAGCGGTCGAGAGTTCGATCAGGTTGATGAAAGAGGGCGCAGAGTGCGTGAAGCTGGAGGGTGGCGTCGTGATGGGTGAGACCATCGAAACCCTCACCCGTGTCGATATTCCCGTCGTCGGGCACATCGGCCTCACACCACAAAGCTTCCATCGCATGGGTGGACACAAAGTGCAAGGCCGCGCCGCCGGATTCGAGGCCGGCAGCCGCGACCGATTGCTGGAGGACGCTCACGTTGTCGAGCAGGCCGGGGCGTGTGCGATCGTGATCGAGGGCGTCCCGCTGGATCTCGCTGCGGAGATCACCAAGAAGGTGTCGATTCCGACCATCGGTATCGGTGCTGGCCCGTGGTGCGACGGCCAGGTCTTGGTGCTGCACGATGTGCTGGGGCTCAGCGACCTGTCGTTGAAGTTCACGAAGCAGTACGCCAACCTGCGCAGCGCGGCGATCGAGGCCACTGCCGCCTACGTCCGCGAAGTTCGCGACGGCACCTGGCCCGACGACGCTCACAGCTTCCACTGAGTCGAGCTTCGTGCTGATTTGTCGCGACCCTGGGTCGATGCACGCGTGGAGCCGGGCCCACCACGCCGAAGGCCGTCGGATCGGTTGCGTGCCAACGATGGGCGCCCTGCATGCCGGCCACATGGCCTTGGTCGAAGAGGCCGGCCGAAGATGCGACATCGTCGTGGTGTCGATCTTCGTGAACCCGCTGCAGTTCAACCGCGGCGACGATTTCGACAAGTACCCACGACCCATCGACGACGATGTCAACGCGTGTCGCGCCGCGGGCGTCGACGCGGTCTACGCGCCGACTGCTGCCGTGATGTTTCCCGAGGGGTTTCAGACGCACGTCGAACCGGGTCCGCTGGCAGAGTCGCTGGAGGGCTCGAGCCGCCCCGGACACTTCCGCGGGGTTGCGACCGTCGTCGCCAAGCTGTTCGGCGCGATTCAGCCCGACATTGTCGTGTTCGGTCAGAAGGACTTCCAGCAGTTGACGATCATTCGCCGAATGGTGACCGACCTCGACATGGACGTCGTGATCGTGGGCGTGCCGACCGTCAGAGAATTCGACGGTCTGGCGATCTCCAGCCGCAACTCGCGCCTCGGTGCCGAAGATCGGGAGGCGGCGGTATGCGTGGTGCAGGCACTGCGTCTTGCAGCCGCGGCCTTCGCGAACGGGGACCGTGATGCGCCGCGTTTGGTCGCGCTGGCCACCAAGCGGATCGCGGCCGAGCCGCGAGCCAAACTCGACTACGTCGAGATCGTGAATCCAGTGACGCTCGTCCCGCTGCATGTCGTCGACCGCCCGGCAACAATCGTCGCCGCTGTCTCGTTCGGCGATGTCCGCCTCATCGACAACCTCACTCTCCTCCCCTAGCAACGGCACCTGGGCACGGCAATACGCAGCGGGTGCCGCGCCCAGTTGGTCTCACCGGGCGCGATTCCAGCACGGGCAGTTCCGTAATCGCGCCCAGTCGATCTCACCGGGCGCGATTCCAGCACGGGCAGTTCCGTAATCGCGCCCAGTCGGGTTCACCGGGCGCGATTCCAGCACGGGCAGTTCCGTAATCGCGCCCGGTCGGGTTCAGCGGGTGGAGAGCCAGCCGCTGAGCGCGATGGCCATGGCGATGGCGTTGAGGATGGCGTGGGCGATCATGGTGGGCGCCAGGCGGCGGATGAGGAACGCCGCGCCTCCCAACACGCAACCGACCGAGCTCAACACCAGGATCAGGCCGATGTTGCCAGTGCCGCGCACAGGGTCGAAGTGGGCGAGCCCGAACAGGATTCCCTGCAGACCAATGGCAACCACCGCGCCGTTTCGGGACAGCAATCCGCGCATCACGACTCCGCGAAAGATGATCTCTTCGCAAATGGGCGCAGCAACAACTGCCAACACCAGAAGCGACACGACGTAGCCGCGGTCCACGTGGAAATCGGAGACCTTCTTCACGTTGCTCGTGAACGGAATCTTCGTCGTGACGACGATGACTCCAGCGACGATTTCGGCGACGAGGCACGCCGCCCAGGTGACCGGACCCCAGCCGG
>JAENVT010000114.1 GCA_016650435.1 Ilumatobacteraceae bacterium | reverse complement strand
CTGACAAGCTGAGCATCAACTCATCGATGATCGAATCCGGAGTCAGCGGGTGCATGAACACCAGCCTGCCCACCGGCTCACCCTTCAATGTCGAGGGTGCCACGAACGCCGTGCCGCTGTGCAGCAGGTCAGTCGCCCAACGCTTCCACTCGTCGCGTCCCCATCCGTCACGGCGGAACAAGACCACACCGAGCTCTGGACGCATGATCAGCTCGGTGGAAAGGTGGTCGTCGAGGGCGTCTGCCATCGCATTTGCAAGTTCGATGCCCCGGCGGATCGCGGTTCGGTGCGCATCGACACCGTGGAGCGCCAACGCGAACCAGATTGGCAGCCCGCTGGCCCGTCGCGTCAGTTGGTACCCGAGATCACAGGGGTTGTAGGCATCATCGCCGGTGCGCAACACGTCGATGTACGGGCCGTGTTGTGTGTGCACCTCGCGCGCCGACTGTGGGTCGCGATACACGAGCGCACACGAGCCGCCGGTGGCAAACAGCCACTTGTGTGGATCGACGATGAATGAATCGGCTCGGTCCAAACCGGCGAACCGATCACTGAGTTCAGGCAGCAGGAGCGCGGCCATTCCGTAGGCGCCGTCGACGTGGTACCACGCATCGATCTCCCGGGCGACATCGGCGCATCCCACGAGATCGTCGATGACTCCAGCGTTCGTCGAACCTGCCGTTGCAACAACGATCCCGACGTCGGTGCGGTGACCAATCGCAGCCCGCAGAGCATCGCCGGTCAGGCGGCAATCCGGCCCCGTGGGCACGACCTGTGGCTCCAGACCGAGGATGTGGAGAGCATTGTCGACCGAGGCGTGCGCTGTGTCCGCGACGGCTACGAGTCGACGGCCACCGGCACGCTCGCGACCGACCGCCAACGCCGACAGGTTGCCGATCGATCCCCCGCTCATGAAGCAACCGGCGGCGCCTGCTGGCATGCCGGCTGCGCGACAGAGCAGATCGATCACCTGGTTCTCGGCGGCCACGGCACCGGCGCCCTCCAGCCACGACTCTGCCGGAAAGCTGCCCGCCGACACGATGGTATCCATCCACACCGACGCGACCGACGGCGACAGAGGGATGAAGGCAAGGAACCGTTCGCTATCGAGGCCGATGTTGTTCGGTGCGACGATTTCTGCGAAACGCTGCCACGCTCCGTCAAGACCAAGCCCGGCATCGGTAACCGAACCGGCGAGCGCGGCATCGAGTGATGGTTTGTCGCCGATCACTCCGATCGGCGAGTGAGTCAGGTGCTGTTTGATCCAGTCGACTGCACGATTGGCAAGATCCCCGACATCGCTGTCGTCTCCATGCAGCAGCTTGACGGTGTTGGGCGCGCTCACTCCGGCGTGACGTAGGCGGCGGTGATGCCACCGTCGATGATCAAGGATTGGCCTGTCATCCAGCTGGATTCGTTCGACGCCAGGAACAGCGCGCCGTTGGCGATCTCCGTCGGTTCGCCGAAACGGCCCATTGGGATGTGAACGAGGCGGCGGTTGCGTTTGGCGTCGTCGGACAGGAACTTCGCAAGCAGCGGCGTCATGATCGGACCGGGGCACAACGCGTTGGCGCGAATTCCCTGGCGCGCATAGATGACGGCGATCTCGCGAGTCATCGCCAACACGGCGCCTTTCGACGCCGTGTACGCAACCTGCGGTGTCGCTGCACCCATGTGGGCAACGAAGGACGCAACGTTGATGATCGATGCCGCCTCGCCGGACTGCTTGGCTGATTCCTGCATTGCCGGAATCGCGTATTTGCAGCCGAGCAAGACGCCGAGAACATTGATGTCCATCGTCTTCTGATAGGTCGCGACTGAGGTTGTCACCGGGTTGTCGTCGTCGCCCAACATCACGCCGGCGTTGTTGTACAGAACGTGCAGACCGCCGAATGTTTCGACGGCGTGTTGCACCGCCGCCTCGATCGACTGCTCGTCGGTGACGTCACAACTCACATACGTCGCTTCGCCTCCGGCCGCGGCGATTGCCTCGACGGCTTCGTCACCGTCCGACAGATCCGCGATGACTACTTGAGCACCTTCTGCGGCGAACAACTCGGCTCCGACGCGACCCAACCCTGACGATGCACCCGTG
>JAENVT010000113.1 GCA_016650435.1 Ilumatobacteraceae bacterium | reverse complement strand
CTCTCGGTGGCCCTGAGGGCCACACCCTGTTCGTCGTCGCCACGAAATGGAACGGGCCCGAGAAAATGTTCCAGGGCGAACGCACCGGACAGGTCGTGGCCATCGACGTGTCGGTGCCCCACGCCGGCCACCCCTGAAGGGAGTTGACATGCCAAAGTACGAAGTCAATCAGCAGGCTGTGGCGTCTCCGTCTTGCGCGAATGTTCGGGTGACCGAAACACTCAGTGAACAGCGGCAGTCAGCGAGCCGTTCGCAGAACGGACGGTGAAGCTGAGATCGTCGCCAGCCTCACCCGTGTAGTGCCAGACGTTGTGCTGGACCGGAATGACACGACCAGCGATCTCGACTGACGCAACATCGTCGGGAACGATGCCAACCACCTCGATCGGTCCATCCGCTCGTTCAAACGCACCGTACGCGAGGCCGGTCGTGAGCAGGAACTGATCAAGGCAGCCCTCGGACGAGGCGTCAGCGAGACTGATACGGAAGCACGTCACTCGCGGATCGAGATCTTTCGACAAGGCCACCGACACGCTGTCGTCGGAGTACTGGTCGCTCCCCAACAGCGAGACCGCCGAGATCTGATCGGTGAAGATCTGCGGCAGATCTGAAGGGGTCGCTGGAAGTAATGCGGCATCCTCCGGCTGTAGGTCGGCTGCCGACCCATTGCTGTCGGTCCCGGTTGGCGTTGCTCCATCGTTCGGGTCGGGAAGAAGTTTGCACTGGGCGTAGTTCGGACCGGCGCTCATGCTGGCGCACGAAGCAATCGTGTCGCCGATCGGGTGGCCGAGCGTCGTGAAAGTGCACAGCGTGCCCTGGTACGAGTACTCCCAACGCGTCGCTGAGGCGAGCACCGCCAACTTCGTCCAGCTGCCGCTATCGCACGGTGTCATTCCATAGCCGGCGTTGCTCGTGTATGGCCCGCTCGACGCCGCGAGCGGCCAGACCGTCATCGGATGTTCGGTCGAGTAGTACGTGCGGGGCACTGCGTCAGGGTTGCCTGACAGGTAACCGAGCGCAGCGCCACCGGTGCTGATGATGTCAGTTTCGCCGATCACCGCGCCTGACGAATCTCGAGCAGTGAGGTGACTTGGAATCGCGCCGTCCAGATCGATAAAGAGCAGCTTCGGCGCGAAGCCGGGCACAGCAACCGGTGGCGTCGCCAGATTGCCATCCTGCAGTGTGATTTCTGCAGACGAGGTTGCGGAGGGAAGGGCCGCGATCAGAATGGTCCCGGCCGGAGACGGACTCGCGACGGTGACTGTCACGTTGTCGTCGGAGACCTCCACACACTTCGCTTCGCCGCCGTTCCACGGAACACCGAACGATCCAACGCACGAATTGGCGAGATCGACGTAGCCCGCGTAGTACCTGTCACCAACGGAGTCGAATGGAAATTCCCCTCCGCGTGGTGCACTGTCTCCGAAGACGATCGGGATAACGACATGCTCATGAACGAGGGTGAGTGACGCGGCGATGTCCATGAGGGTCTGAAGCGCTGTAGACGTGCCCAGCACGACGACTCGAACTCCCGGCGCCGCTTCGAACCCGACACCGAACTCCAACGAAGCGAACCCGGAATGACCAGCGACCTCAGCTGACTGTCCCTGCGACTGAAGCATCTGCCACATGGTCGACGGCTCCGGTCCTTGGTCAGTCGTTACCGTCACTGTCTCGCCGCCGTCGAGTCCGTAGCTCACGGAACGTTGACCAACCAGCTCCGGACATGTCTCTGTCGCGGCGTTGTAGTGGCGGCATGCCAGCCCCGTCTCGCCGAGGTTCACGATCGTGCCGTCACCGAGACTGCCGTAGGTGCCCGAAGGATCGATGACGTACCAACTCGCGTCGACAGCCGCTGGCTGTCCAGTCGCGTATCCGTCGTCAGCAGTGCGACTGCGCACCACGACCACAGCGACAGCCACGACAAGTACGGCGGCGGCCACGACCATCATCAGAATCCGACTCGTCGTCGGGACGGCGCGCTGGATGGCGATCACCTCTGGCTCGTGATCGTCGAGCTCAACCATGTCGGCCGACCTGTGCAGCGTCGTTCCGGAGCTGTGGTCGAGCCACTCGAAGTAGTTCGCGATCTGCTGCTCAATGTCAATTGGCATGCCGGGTCACCTCCATTGTCTCTTGCAGGCGAGCGAGGGCGCGTGCGATATGGGTTCTCGCCGTTGAGCGGTCGATGCCGAGGAGTTCCGCCGCCTCGGACGGCGTCCAGCCATATCCGTGAACCATCACGACACAAACGCGCTGCGGTTCACTGAGTGCCTGCAGGGCCGGCAGCAATCCCGGTTCGAAATCAGGGATGGCCGCGCTATCGGGTGCCGGCAAGAAGCCATGCTGGCGGCGCGATCGACGCGCCGAGGTCTGACCGACTCGGTACAGGTAACCCACCGGATTGTCCATGGTTGACAAGCGATCCCAATGTTCCCCGCCGTACGCGAGCGCGTCCGACGCCGCATCGTGTCCGACCTCGACACCGTACGCGGCTACGAGGCCGGCAGTCAGCCGCTTTCCGCCGACGCGCACGAACGACTCGAAGGTCACACTCATCAAGAGCATCCTGCACCGCTGAAAGGTGACAACGCGTGGTACTCGATCGGCATCGAGAGAACAGCTTCCGCCCACCGGTCGCACTGCCACCGTCTGGAGGACGGTCAGGATGTGACAACCCCGAGTAAACGAGTTGCGGGCTCAGCGGCTCTGGTGTCGAAGGGGCGACTTGCACCATAACCCCACGCCCGTCGGCAGCTACCCGAGGTCGGTAGAGACCCGGGCCCCGAATCCGGCACGTCGAGTCCGAGCTACGGTAACGCCGCGCCGCAAGACGCTCCACGACCAAGGAGACACCATGGACCTTTTGATTCTCGCCCATCTCTCATCCAGTTATGAGAAGTGGAAGGCCGTTTTTGACGCAGACGCCGATGCTCAGTCGGCGTGGATCAGCGGCGAAGTGCTTGTCGCCCAGGCAAACGAGAAGACGGCCATGATCGTCGCATACGGCGTCGACATGGAGGGCATGGCTGCGTTCATGGGTACGCCCGAGTTCGCTGAGCGCACGGCCTCGCACGTCGACGGGCACACGGTCTACTCCATCTCGGAGCTGCCGCCACCAGCCTGACGTCGCTCTTCATAGCGACGGAGGCTGGACGAACGCTTGGCGGCAACTGACTGCACCAGTCGAGGGATTGCGCGCCGGCACATGAGACGGCGCTCCGGTCCCAGCCTTTTGACTGACTACCGACTCATGCTCGGACGGTCTCACCGGATGTTTACGTGAACGATGCGCCGTTCAAAGGCGGGTCGTTCATCGTTCGTGCATCT
>JAENVT010000112.1 GCA_016650435.1 Ilumatobacteraceae bacterium | reverse complement strand
GCGACTGTCAGCGCGTGATCGCGCATTGTGTGGCTGAACGAAAGCGGTCGATCGCTCAGGCCACATCCGAGGTAGTCGACCAGGACCGAAGCTCGACCTGCGAGTCGCGGGTGTGTCGCGACCTGGAGCAATGTCGCCGTTGCAGGGCAGATGAGCGGCGCGAGGTACACGTGCACAGGGCCGTCGCCCGGCAGCGCGAGGTAGCCGATGAAGCAGTCGTGTTCGACGAGGTAGAGGCTCTTCATTCGACCCCGACAATACGTGTCATAGTGAGAAGCGTGTCGGGCGTGCGGACGTCCGATTCGACTGGAGCGAGAAGCTGAAGTTCACCCGAGCGGAGCTTGCCGCGTTGCATGGCGAAGCGGTGGACGACCTCGTCGACGATCGTGTCCGACTGTTGTTCGTCGGGATCAACCCGGGGCTGTGGACCGCTGCCGTCAACGCTCACTTCGCCCGTCGCGGCAACCGCTTCTGGCCGGCGCTGCACACAGCTGGCATCACTCCGAGCTTGGTCGATGTCAGCGACGGCATGTGCGAAGCAGATCGCGAACTGGTGCTCGGGCTCGGGATCGGCATCACCAACATCGTTCCCACGGCGAGCGCCCGTGCCGAAGAGCTGAGCCGCGACGAATTGCGCGCCGGCGCCGTAGCGCTCGAGGCCAAGGTGCGGCGTTGGGAGCCGAGAGCTGTCGCCGTGCTCGGTCTTACGGCGTATCGGCAAGCGTTCGCCAAACCGAAGGCCGCCCAGGGTCGCCAGGACGACCGGTTCGGCGGCGCCGAGCTGTGGGTCCTGCCCAACCCGAGCGGCCTCAACGCCCACGAGACCGTCGGCAGCCTTGCGGCGTCATACCGACGTGCGTGGGAGGCCGCCCGCGCCTGACACAGCTCGATCGTGAGCACATCAACGGGCGACTTACTAATGTCGAGCCATGTCCGTCGTGAATGTGGATGTCCCCGCGAATGCAATCGCCGAAGCGTTGCTCGACGACGGCTACGTGATCGTCGAACGGCTCGCCCCTGACCTGACTGATCGTGCCTTGGCCGAGCTGAGCGCCCACATCGATGCCGCGCCGACCGGCCATACCGACTTTCTCGGCGACCGCACCAAACGGATCGGCGGCCTACTGCGCCGCTCGGCGGCGGCGCGGGAGATGGCTGTTCATCCGGTGGTGATGGCCCTCGCCGATGCAGTGCTGCAGCCGCATGGCGTCCGATATCAGCTCAACTACTCGGGCATCATGCATCTGCTGCCCGGTGCGAAGGCGCAAGAGTTGCATCGCGACGGTGATCTCTATCCCTTCCGTCACCCATGCCCGCCAATGTTGATGCCGACGATGTGGGCGCTGACCGACTTCACCGCGGACAACGGCGCCACCTCGCTGGTGCCGGGCAGTCACCGATGGGCCGAAGATCGCGACCCGACGGCCGACGAGATCGTCGCTGCGTTGATGCCTGCCGGTTCATTGCTGGTGTACCTCGGCGGCACGATTCACGGTGGGGGAGCCAACGTGTCGAGCTCGTTCCTTCGTACCGGCCTCGCCTTTCAATATTCGCTCGCCTGGCTGCGGCAGGAGGAGAACCAGTACCTCACCAACCCGCCCGAGATCGCGCGCACGTACTCCGACCGGTTGCAACGGCTGATCGGCTACGACTACGGGGGTCCGTATCTGGGATTCGTCGATGGTGATTCGCCACAACGTCTGCTGCAGCCCGAACACGACGGACCTCGAAACCGGACGAGTCCCGAAATCGACGCACTGGCGACCCGCATGCAACGACACCGCTGGGGCGACGTCGAGCCGGTGCCCACGCCGCCGACGTCGGCACCGAAGATTCCAGTGAGCCGCGGCCTCCTCAGCGAGCCGAAGTGACCAACCGCTCGTAGATGAGGTGGACGGCGTTGGTCGAAGGGCGGACGTCACGTTGGCGAAATTTCTGGCGGGTGCCTGCACGAAACAGCGGTGTTCCGCCACCGAGCAGGATCGGTGCGCCCGGCGGGGCCACGTAGCCGTCCAGCGACATGCTGATGTCGGCAATCACCTTCGACAATGCAGGCTCCTCTCACCCAGTCTGTGGATCCACTCGCAGACGATTTCTCACTCGCGATGGAGTGCCGCGGCGAGATGCAGTTGTAGTGGCTGCCCCACCGCGGCCATCCGCACCTCGTAGCGCACGGTGTCACCGTCGACGGTGACGTCGCGCTCGACTGCGACGACCTCTTTTGCTGTCGAGGTTCGAGACATCGTCGTCGACCGCAGGCGGATCGAATGTTCGGTCCCGTCGCCATCGAGCGTGCCTTCTTGGACCTCGACGATGCCCGTTGGGTGGACGAGCACAAGTTCCACGAACCCGGCTTCAGGCATCCGCCAGTAGCCGTACTCGGCGTGCAGCGGGCGACCGTCGTCCACCGCTGCCGTGCGCTGCATGTAGGTGAGGAACGGTTTGCCGACATGACCGAAGGTGATCGTTTCGTCGTAGTCGAACGATTCGATCGTCGGGTACACACCGCGGCCGCGACCCGTCCATGTGCCGAGCAGAAACTGGAGCGGCTCGACGTTCGGGTGCAGCGGTTGCGCGGTCACGGATGCGACTCGATACTGAGGTCCGGACTCGGTACCGAGAACGGAGTTGCAGTGGCCACACCACGATCGTACGCCCGCTCGGGCCGGGGTCCGTTCTGATGATCGCGCGTGTGAGCGCGGTCAGGATGCCGCGCTCGGGTGCAGCATCGGCTTGAAGCCGTGGTGCAAGGCGGCGACAGAGGTGGGCGGTGTGATCACCTCGACGAGGACCCCGGGGACGCGGGGCCGTGGTTGGTGCCAGCCGTCGAAGCTGAACACCCACGTGAACTCGCCGCGAACCAGACGAGCCTCACCAATCTCGCCAACCACGACGGAGCCGTCCGGCAGATCGTTCAAGTCGGCGGTCCACAGCCGCCGATCCGAAGCGCGATTGAGGCCGCGACCGCGGCGCAAACGCTCGGAGTTCAGCCGGGCGTTGATCTCGATCGCTCGGACCGGTTGGTCGCGGCCGAGGGCCGCGGTCAGCGCATCGCGGTACGAGCGGTACGCGTCTTGCCGGCAGAACGCGCACGGGCGATGTCCGGCCGCCAATGCGACTGCTTCGTCGAGGAAGAACAGCGGGGTCCAGCGGTGCGGTTGGTCCAGTGGGTGGCGCCAGCCGCGGAACTCTGTGAGGCAGATGATCCACAACGAGCCATTGTGGTGGCGGGCGAGCGTCCGCGTGTCGTCAACCAGGCAGCCGCGATTGCCGGTGAGGCTCATCCGCTGCGGCACCGCATGCAGGTCTCCGAACGGATCGACACGGTTCCGACGTGGCACGCCGCAGTATCGCGCCGCAGGATGTTGACAGGGCCAGATTTTACACACAGTCGCAATTTGCATAGAGTGCCGTCATGTCGGCCGACCCGGTTCAGCTCCTTCGGCAACAGGGTTTCAAGGTCACGGCGCAGCGCCTGGCGGTGCTGCGGGCGGTGTCTGCGTCACCCCACCTCACAGCGGAAGATGTGGTCGAAGTGGTCAGGGCCGACATTGGTGTCGTCTCGCGCCGCGCGGTGTACGACGCCGTCAACGTCTTGGCCGACCTGGGTCTACTCCGCCGCATCCAGCCCGCCGGCTCAGCAGCGCGCTATGAAAATCGAGTCGGTGACAACCATCACCACCTGATCTGTCGCGAATGCGGCCGCATGGTCGACGTCGATTGCGCCGTCGGTGCCACGCCGTGCTTGACTGCGGCCGACGACGAGGGTTACGAGATCGACGAGGCCGAGGTCATCTACTGGGGCCGCTGTCCCACCTGTCGGCAGACCGCCAAAGGGCCTGACTTCTGAGCGTTCGCGGTACGAATACAACATCACCATCATCGAGGAGAGAGAAATGAGCAACGAAGAGCACGGCACGGTGACCACCAGCGACGAACCGACTGTGGCGACGTGCCCAGTGATGAACGCCAAGCACCAAGCAGTTGGGATCACGGCGAACCAGCACTGGTGGCCCGACAGCTTGAACCTAAGAGTCCTTCGCCAGAACCACCCTAAGGCCGATCCCATGGGCGATGACTTCGACTACGCCGCGGAGTTCAACAGCCTCGACTTCGATGCCCTGGCGAACGACGTCGATGCGCTGATGACCCAGTCGCAGGAGTGGTGGCCGGCCGACTTCGGCCACTACGGAGGGTTCTTCATCCGGATGTCGTGGCACGCTGCCGGCACGTACCGCACCGCGGACGGGCGGGGCGGCGCAGGCGACGGCACACAGCGCTTCGCCCCGCTCAACAGCTGGCCCGACAACGTCAGCCTCGACAAAGCGCGCCGGCTGGTCTGGCCGATCAAGCAGAAGTACGGCCGGAAGATCTCGTGGGCCGACCTGCTGGTCTTCACCGGGAACCGCGCCCTGGAGACGATGGGCTTCAAGACGTTCGGTTTCGGTGGCGGCCGCGAGGACGTCTGGTCGCCAGACGAGGACGTCTACTGGGGTCCGGAGCGGGTCTGGCTCGAAGACCTTCGCTACAGCGGCGACCGGGAGCTTGCCGATCCGCTCGGCGCGGTCCAGATGGGTCTGATCTACGTCAACCCTCAGGGGCCGAATGGCAATCCGGATCCGATGGCTTCGGCCCGCGACATCCGTGAGACGTTCAAGCGGATGGCGATGAACGACGAGGAGACGGTCGCGCTCATCGCCGGCGGGCACACATTCGGCAAGACTCACGGCGCAGCCGACCCCGACAAGTACGTCGGTCCCGAGCCTGAGGGTGCGGGCATCGACGAGCAGGGATTCGGCTGGACGAGCAGCTTCGGCAGCGGCAAGGGTGGCGATGCGATCTCCAGTGGGTTGGAGGGAATATGGACCAACAACCCGATCCGCTGGGACAACGGCTTCTTCGAGAACCTTTTCGCGTACGAATGGGAGCTGACAAAGAGCCCGGCCGGTGCGCACCAGTGGACCCCCAAGAACCCCGAGGCGCAGGGCACGGTGCCGGACGCGCACGATCCGTCGAAGCGCCACGCTCCGACGATGTTGACGTCGGACCTTGCAATGATCGTCGATCCGGTCTACAAGGAGATCTCGAAGCGGTTCTTCGAGAACCCCGACCAGCTTGCCGACGCGTTCGCGCGGGCGTGGTACAAGTTGCTCCATCGCGACATGGGACCCATCGCCCGCTATCTCGGCCCGTGGGTTCCCGACGAGGAGCTGCTATGGCAGGATCCAGTCCCCGCGGTCACCCATGAGCTGATCGGCGACGCGGACATCGCGGCGCTCAAGGGCAAGATCCTCGGCTCCGGGCTGTCCATCTCTCAGCTGGTCTCGACCGCGTGGGCGTCGGCGTCGACCTACCGTGACACCGACAAGCGCGGTGGGGCCAACGGGGCGCGGATCCGCCTCTCGCCGCAGGCCGAGTGGGACATCAATGTGACCTCCGGCGTGTCGCGGGTGTTGTCGACCCTCGAGGGCATTCAGCAGGAGTTCAACGGTTCCGGCAAGACCGTCTCGCTTGCCGACCTGATCGTGTTGGGCGGCTGCGCGGCGGTCGAGCAGGCGGCGAAGCAGGCCGGCCACGACGTGCAGGTTGCCTTCACGCCGGGGCGAGCCGATGCAACGCCGGACCAGACCGATGTCGAGTCCTTCGCTGTGCTCGAGCCGACGGCCGACGGGTTCCGCAACTACCTCCAGAAGGGCCACGAGCTTGCGGCCGAGCACCTGTTGGTCGACAAGGCGTTCATGCTGACGCTTTCCGCTCCGGAGATGACTGCTCTGCTCGGCGGCTTGCGCGTGCTGAACGCCAACGCCGGGCAGTCCGCGCAGGGGGTCTTCACCGACAGGCCCGAGACGCTGACCAACGACTTCTTCGTGAATCTGCTCGACATCGGCACTGCGTGGAAGGCGACGTCAGAATCCGAGGACGTGTTCGAGGGTCGCGATCGAAAGACTGGGGATGTCCGATGGACTGGCACCCGCGTCGACCTCATCTTCGGGTCGAACTCCGAGCTGCGCGCCCTCGCCGAGGTCTACGCCTGCGACGACGCCAAGCAGAAGTTCGTCGGTGACTTCGTGGCCGCGTGGGGCAAGGTCATGAATCTCGATCGTTTCGATCTCGAACTCATCTGAGAAAGGACCCGTGTACGGTCAGAAGCGCTTGCGGTAGCGGAGGAACACAACGCCGCTGTCGAATCGGCGTTCCTCGAGGAGTTCGAGCTCGATCCGCACGTCGTCGGGAAGGAAGCGCTTGCCGCCGCCGACCGCGATCGGCGACAAGAATTGCTGATACTCGTCGATCAGGCCGGCCCTGATCGCGTGTGCTGCGAGTTCGGCACCGCCAATGGAGATGTCGCGCTGTGCCGTCGCTTTCAGCTGGCGTACGGCGTCTGCGTCGAAGTCGCGCTCGATGATCGTGCGCGCGCTTGACACATCGTTCAGCGATTTGGAGTACACAATCTTGTCTGCCGCCTGCCAAATGCGCGCGTAGTCGCGCTCGAAGTCGGCCAAACCCGCATTGGTGTGGGCCGTCTCCCAATACAGCATGACTTCGTACAGCCGGCGACCGTAGAGATACGTGCCGATCGGGCGCTCAAGGTTGTTGACAAAGGTGTGCACCTCCTCGTCGGGCGCAGCCCAGTCGAAGTTGCCGTTGCCGTCTTCGATGTAACCGTCCAGCGACGTGATCGCGGTGTAGATCAGTGTGTGCATGCTGTGGAGCTACCTATCAGATTCGATGTATCACCGCAGCCTTGTTGTAACTCGTCGCGTTGCGGGCCTCCTGCGCACCGACCAAGGCGCGTCGTTTGGCTTGTTTCAGTCGTCGCCCTCGTCGTCGCCGTGATGACTGCAGTGAGACCGAGGGGCGTTGGCGTTGGCCACCAGGCGGGCCAACACGTCGGGATCAGCCGGAAGCTCGAAGTGGTTTACGCCTGGGTTGTCGGTGAGGCTGAATCGATGGCATTGCATCCCAGCCCAGACGGCTACTGCGTTGTTGGTGATGTCTTCCTGATTGATGTCACCGT
>JAENVT010000111.1 GCA_016650435.1 Ilumatobacteraceae bacterium | reverse complement strand
GCGGCGTATCCGCGCAGCCGTTCCAATGCCCCCGCAAGCTGGTCGCCTGGCGGGAACTGCGGCATCCAACCGTCCGCAAGACGGCCGGTGCGTTCCAGGACTTTCTCGACGATGTTGCCGACGAACGATCCCATCCAGATCGGAATCGGGCGTTGGACCGGCAACGGGTTGATACCGATGCGATCGAGATGGTGCCAGTGACCATCGAACGTCACCAGCTCCTGCGTCCACAGCTGGCGCAACACGGCCACCTGTTCTTCGAGGCGTCGGCCGCGGTTCGAGAAATCCTGCTCCAACGCCTCGTACTCCATCCAGTTGCGCCCGATGCCCACGCCGAGACGCAACCGCCCACCAGTCAGCAGATCGAGTTGCGCAGTCTGCTTGGCCAACAAGACGGTCTGGCGTTGTGTGCTGATGATGATCGACGTGGCGAGTTCGAGACGGGTCGTTACTGCACCGAGAAACGCCAGGAACACCAGCGGCTCGTGACACGGCACGTCGTAGGTGTGAACCTTTTCGCCCGGTCGCTGGCGATCCGGGTGGGCGCCGACGACGTGGTCGTTGGTCAGCACCGCGTCGAACCCCGCACCCTCCAGCGACTGCGCCATGTCTTTGAGGAAGAGCGGATCATTGCCGATGTCGCTGTCGATGAGCATCGCCCCGAGTCGCACGACTCTGGAACGTAGCAAGCTGGTGTGTTCAGCCCCGAGCCAGCAGGAGAAGGAGCTCGTCGGCGGTGTCGACGCAGTGCACACCGAGCTTGCCGAGGGCCGGTCGGGCGTCGATCGGCAGGTTGTCGCCGGTGTCTTGATTGAGGATGCCGCCCATGTAGATCGTGCCGCTCCAGCCATCGCAGCGCGCAGCCGCGGCGAGGCGCTGACCCAGTTCCAACGCGTTGCCGTTGTACACACCGAGCACGATCGCGTCGGCGTCTTCTTCGATCGCTGCTCGCACGATTCCGTCGATCGGAGCGTTGGCGCCGAGGAGGATCACTTCTGCGCCGGCGGTAGGGAGGACACGGGCAAGCGCGTCACGAACCAGGTCGTGCACCTCGAGCACGGCGAGCACGACCCGTCTTCCGTCGAGTCTCGGGGCAATTGCATTCAGCCGGTTGGCGAGGGTTCGAACGTGCGAGGCCTTCCACGGTTCCAGCTCGGTGATCTCGCTCGCGGCAGGGAGGTCGACCCGTCGTTCCAGATCCGCCATTGACGTACGGCGCAGCGCGAGCAACACCTGCGCAGCGTCGCCGACATCGACACCATCGGTCTCGAGGACCGCCAGTGCCCGATCGCGAAACTCGATCGCGTACGCAGCTGTCATGGATCCAAGTCGTTCAAGATGCGCCCAGTCGTAGAGGTCTGGTGATTTGCGAACTTCCTTCTCGATCTCGCGGGCGAGCAGATGGATCTCGACGATCTCTGCAGCACTCGGAATCCGTTCTGCCTCGGTCAACGGAACGGGGTTGACGGCGTGGCCCGTTGGGCGTCTCAGTTGCAGGGCGATGTCGCACATCAGCTGCGTCGTCACAGCAGCGGTGTTGTTGGCCCGATCGCCTGGCCGATGATCGACAGTGTTGCCGTAGATCATCGATCCGATCGAATCACGGTTGCGCAGATCGTCGAGCGCGAAATGCACGACGGCGCGGCAATCCGGCAGTTGGATCGTGTTACCGAAGCAATGCGCCAATCGTGCCCCGATCAGATCCTCGACCACGTACATCTCGAGCGCGGCCCAACCGACGTACGCACCGAAGTGCGACGCTTGCGTGGCGGAGCCGTCCTCCAGGTTGGAATGGGCCAAGGCGCCGTGATCGCGGAGTGCGCCGATCGCCGCGAGAGCCCGGACCGTCTCCTCGGTGACGAGAACCTCGTCGGAGCCGCCGACCAGGTCGTAGGCGGTGTACTGGCCCACGTTGCCGATGGTGGTGACGCCGGCCGACAGAGCGCGGAGGGTGTTCTGAAATCCGGCTGGGAAGCCGATCATATGATCGCCGAGGTGCGGCTGGATTGGCGCAGCCTCTCCGAGTCGTCGCCACTCGTCGGGCCCGATGCGTGGGCCCGTCTCTTTGAGTGCGAGGTGACGCTGCGTCTCGGGCACTCCCATCGCACGGTCGAGGGCGAGTCCGAATCGATCGACCGAGTGACCGTGCTCGGCGAGCCCGGCGTTGACCTCGACGAGGGCCGCCTCGGTTGTCGCCCATGTCGACAGCCCGACATGCATGTGGTACATCACGTGGCCTTCGTCGCGACACCGTCGCTTGTACTCAGCCTCTGACCGCGCTCCCTTGGCGCGCAGGAACGCGGTGGGCGGAGCAGCGGGGGGCGCTGCCTCGCGGCCTTCGGCGATCAGTTGAGAGCCGGCGAGCATGCGAGCCACGAAGCCAAGCTAGTGCGCCGTGAAGAATGCGTGGCGTGAAGAAAGTGTGAAGGAGTTCGACTCCGCCGTGAAGGAGTCGTGTCTTCGTGTTCGCTGACCTGCGCAGTGGGGTACAACGAACGCATGAGTGATGTCATCTTCATCGCAGTGCTCCTCGCGTTCTTCGTGCTCTGTGCCCTGTATGTGCAGCTGTGTGACCGCATGATCGGACCCGACGACCCTGCGATGGCCGAGTCAGCTGACTCCGCCATCGAGAGTGTGCCCACGACCATGGTCGCCACTGCTGCAAACGGGGTGACGGCGTGATCGCAGCTGCCTTCGACAACGCCGCGGGCCTGGTCCTGGCTGCCCTCGCCGTTGCCTATCTGCTACTCGTCCTCATTTTCCCGGAGCGTTTCTGATGAGTTGGCAGGCGATTCTTCAAGCACTTGTTCTCGTCGCGATGCTTGCGATCGCGGTTCCACTGCTGGGCCGCTACATGGCCGCCGTGTATGGCGCTCGCAAGGACGGCTCTGCTCCCGGAGACAAGTTCTTCAACCCGGTCGAGCGGTTCATCTACAAGGTGTGCAGGATCGACCACAAGCGCGAGCAGCGCTGGAACGTGTACGCCTTGTCCCTCGTGGCATTCAGCGTGATGTCGGTCCTCTTCCTCTACGCCCTCCTGCGACTGCAGGGGAACCTGTTCTTCAATCCGACGGATCGAACAAGTCTGTCGCCGATGGGCTCGTTCAACGCGTCGATCAGCTTCGTGACCAACACCAACTGGCAATGGTTCTCGGGCGAGGTAGCGATCAGCCACCTCAGCCAGATGATCGGCTTCACTGTGCAGAACTTTGTGTCGGCTGCGGCCGGTATCGCAGTCGTGATCGGTCTCATCCGCGGGATCACCAGGACGCGTGCACGCACGATCGGCAATTTCTGGGTCGACATGACCAAGACCGTCTTGCGTATCCTGCTCCCGCTGGCGCTGATCTTCACTGTGGTGCTGATCTCCCAAGGCGTGGTCCAGAACCTGCACGGAAACACCGTGGCGACCACGGTCGACCAGTCGAACGAGGTCACCACTCAGGCCATTCCCGGAGGTCCCTTCGCTTCGCAAGAGGCGATCAAGGAACTCGGCACGAATGGCGGAGGGCCATACAACACCAACTCTGCCCACCCCTTCGAGAACCCGAACCCGTTTACAAACATCTTGGAGATCTTCTCGCTGTTGGTCATTCCGCTGTCGCTGGTTTCGATGTTCGGTCGATTGGTGGGTGACAAGCGGCAGTCGAGGATCCTGCTCGCTGTGATGGTCGGCATCGTGGTCGTCTTCTCTGCGTTCACCATGCTGGCCGAGCAGAACGGCAATCCGAATCTGGCTGCATCGAAGGTTGACCAGTCGATCTCCACGACTCAGTCGGGCGGCAACATGGAGGGCAAGGAAGTCCGCTTCGGTGCCGCCGGCTGCGGACTGTTCGCGGCCCCGACGACGGGTACCTCTACCGGAGCCGTCAACTGCATGCACGACTCGTTCACCCCGCTCGGCGGCATGGCCCCGATGGCACACATGATGCTCGGCGAGATCTCTCCCGGTGGAGTCGGTGTCGGCCTAGTGGGGGTGTTGATCATGGCCCTGCTCGCGGTGTTCATCGCCGGGCTGATGGTCGGACGAACGCCGGAGTACCTGGGCAAGAAGATCCAAGCAGCCGAAATGAAGCTCGTCACCCTGTACATCCTGGCAATGCCCTTCGCGATGAAACCCTTTGCGGCGGCGTCGGCCGTACTGAAGAGTGCGAACACGTTCCAAGCAGGCCCGCACGGGCTCTCGGAGCTGCTCTACAACTTTGCTTCGACAGCCAACAACAACGGCTCTGCGTTCGCCTTCCAGGGCACGGGGACGCAGTGGTATACGACCACCCAGGGCCTATCGATGTTGATGGGAAGATTTCTCACGATCATCCCTGCCCTGGCGATCGGGGGCGCGTTGGCACGCAAGCCGAAGGTGCCTGCCACTGCTGGCACCATGCCGACTGACACCCCGCTGTTCGGCTTTCTGGTGACCGGTGTGATTGTCATCATCGCCGGCCTCACCTTCTTCCCAGCGCTCGCCCTGGGTCCAATTCTCGAGCACCTTTCATTGTGACCCGTGACCGACTTCTGAGGAACTCATGACCGCAACACTGCAACACACCCCCGAGCCCCGGGCCCCCAAAGTTCGTACCAAGGCGCCTGGTTCGAAATCGATCTTCGATCCGGCGATCATCAAGACCGCGACAGTCGATGCGCTCAAGAAACTGAACCCGCGCACCATGATGCGCAACCCGGTGATGTTCATCGTCGAGGTCGGATCGGTGCTGACCACCTATTTGTTCATTCGCGACCTTTCTGACGGCGATGCCAAGCAAAACGCGTTCGCCGGACTGGTGGCGGCGTGGCTGTGGTTCACCGTCTTGTTCGCCAACTTCGCCGAAGCGATGGCGGAGGGGCGAGGTAAGGCGCAAGCCGCCGCGCTCCGTCAGACGCGGGCCGACACCATTGCCCTGATCAAGATGCCCGACGGAACGACCACGCAGAAGGCGTCGTCGGCTCTGCAGGTCGACGACCTGTGCATCGTCGTGGCCGGTGAGATCATCCCCGGCGACGGCGAGATCGTAGAGGGCATCGCCACGGTGGACGAATCGGCGATCACCGGCGAGTCCGCACCGGTCATCCGTGAGTCCGGAGGTGACCGGTCCGCCGTGACCGGCGGCACTCGTGTATTGAGCGACGAGATCGTCGTGCGCATCACCGCCAAGCCAGGCGAGACTTTCCTCGATCGCATGATCGCACTGGTCGAAGGCGCCAACCGGCAGAAGACCCCCAACGAGATCGCACTGTCGATCTTGCTCGCTGGCCTCACCATCATCTTCCTCCTGGCCGTCACAACACTGCAGCCGTTCGCGATCTACTCCGGCGCCGAGCAGAGCATCATCGTTTTGATCGCCTTGCTGGTGTGTCTCATCCCCACCACGATCGGTGGCCTACTTTCGGCGATCGGTATCGCCGGCATGGATCGGCTCGTGCAGCGCAACGTGCTGGCCATGTCAGGCCGGGCGGTCGAGGCAGCCGGCGACTGCACGACGTTGCTGCTCGACAAGACGGGGACGATCACGTTCGGGTCGCGACAAGCATCGGAGTTCATCCCCGTCACGGGAGTCACGGCGCGCGAACTTGCCGAAGGCGCACTCGTGTCGTCGTTGGCCGACGAGACGCCAGAGGGACGATCGATAGTCGAGCTGGCTGTCCACGACTTCGGCCTGACGATCATCGAGGACCCCAACGCGGTGCTCGTGCCGTTCACCGCGCAGACCCGCATGTCCGGAATGGACATGAGCGATGGACGTCTCGTTCGAAAGGGTGCGGCGGAGTCCGTTCGCCGCTTTGTTGAATCAGAGCGAGGAGCGTTTCCCCTCGAAGTCCTGCCGGTCGTCGAGCAGGTGTCGAAGGACGGGGCGACCCCCCTTGTCGTCATCGACCGCTCGACGGGGGCGGCCTCGTGGCGAGTACTCGGCGTGATCCGGTTGAAGGACACCGTGAAGCCCGGCATGCGCGAACGGTTCGACCAGATGCGGGCGATGGGCATTCGCACCATCATGATCACCGGCGACAACCCTCTGACCGCTGCTGCGATTGCGGACGAAGCCGGCGTCGATGGCTTCCTTGCCGAGGCAACGCCAGAAGACAAGATGGCGCTGATCAAGCGCGAGCAGGCCGGCGGCAACCTTGTGGCGATGACCGGCGATGGCACCAACGACGCGCCGGCGCTGGCTCAGGCCGACGTCGGTGTGGCCATGAACAGCGGCACCCAGGCTGCGAAGGAAGCCGGCAACATGGTCGACCTCGACAGCAACCCGACGAAGCTGATCGAGATCGTCGAGGTCGGCAAGCAATTGCTCATCACACGCGGCTCGTTGACGACGTTCTCGATTGCCAATGACGTGGCCAAGTACTTCGCCATCATCCCGGCGATGTTCAGCGGGGTTCTACCGGCGCTCAACGCGCTCAACGTGATGCACCTCGGAAGCCCGCGTTCGGCGATCCTGTCGGCGGTCATCTTCAACGCCTTGATCATCATCATGCTGGTACCGCTGGCGCTGCGCGGTGTCAGGTTCCGTGCGGAAGCGGCGGCCGCTGTGCTGCGGCGCAATCTGCTGGTCTACGGGCTCGGCGGCATCGTCGCCCCGTTCATCGGCATCAAACTCATCGACATCATCGTTACTGCAATAGGAGTAGTGAACTGACATGCGTGCATTGATCCGCCAACTCCGACCGGCCTTCATGATCGTGATCGTGTTCACGTTGATCTGTGGCGTCGCTTTTCCGCTGCTCAGCACATTGATCGGCAACGTTGCGTTCGGCGACAAAGCCGACGGCTCGCTCATCAAGCGTGACGGCGTCGTCGTTGGTAGCAAGCTGATCGGCCAGACGTTCACCGCGCCGCAATATTTCCACTCGCGGCCCTCTGCAGCTGGCGCCGGCTACGACGGGTCGGCCAGCTCGGGCTCCAACTTCGGCCCGACGAGTCCGGATCTGCTCGCCGCCGTCAATGATCGAGCGGTTGCCTATCGTCAAGAGAACGGCCTCCCCGCCGATGCACTGGTGCCCGTCGACGCGGTGACTGCCTCCGGGTCCGGTCTTGATCCCCACATCTCGATCGCCAACGCACGGCTGCAGGTCAACCGTGTCGCAACCGAGCGAGGGCTCGACGTGGCAGTTGTCGAGCAGCTCGTCAAGAAGTTCACCGACGGCCGCCAACTCGTGGTGCTCGGCGAGCCCGGCGTCAATGTGGTCGAGTTGAACCTGGCGCTCGACGACGTCTCGGCATAGGCAGCTGGCAGACTGAGCCATGACTCGCGGCTCGTTGCGGATCTATCTCGGGGCAGCTCCGGGAGTCGGCAAGACCTACAAGATGCTCGGCGAAGCCGTTCGTCGCAAGCATCGCGGCACCGATGTGGTCATCGGCCTCGTCGAGACTCATGGACGAGCGGAAACAGCCTGCCAGTTGGCCGACCTCGAAGTCATGCCGCTGAAAGCGATCGACTACCGCGGCACGGTGTTACGCGAAATGGATCTCGACGCCATCCTGGCGCGCCACCCCCAGGTCGTGCTGGTCGATGAGTATGCACACACCAACGCCCCGGGATCGAAGAACGAAAAGCGCTGGCAGGACGTCGAGCAGTTGCTCGACGCGGGCATCGACGTCATCTCCACACTGAACATCCAACACCTCGAGTCCCTCAACGACGTCATCTTGAGGATCACTGGTACGGCGCAGCGCGAAACGGTGCCCGACGATGTCGTTCGGCGAGCGGACCAGCTCGAGCTCGTCGACATGACCTCCGAGGCGATCCGGCGCAGGATGGCCCACGGCAACATCTATCCGGCAGAACGCATCGACGCCGCGCTCGCCAACTACTTCCGTCCCGGCAACCTTGACGCGTTGCGCGAGCTCGCGTTGCTGTGGGTCGCCGATCGCGTCGAAGAATCGTTACAGACCTACCTCGACACTCATGCGATCGCGAACTCGTGGGAGACCCGCGAGCGTGTGGTCGTGGGCATCACGGGGGTTCTCGGCGGAGAGGCGTTGATCCGGCGAGCGGCGCGCATGGCCGGACGTGTCGGAGGTGATTTCGTCGGTGTTCACATCGCCGTCGACGATGGTCTCACGCGCGACGACCCCGAGTCGTTGTCGGCACAACGACGTCTCGTCGAGGAGCTTGGCGGCAAGGTTCACGAAGTCGTCGGCCACGACCCCGCCGAGTCGCTCGCCGCTTTTGCGAAACGCGAGAAGGCGACACAGCTTGTTCTCGGCGCGACGCAGCGCAGTCGTTGGCACGAGCTGGTTCATGGTTCGTTCATTGCCCGCGTCACGCGACTTGCAGGCGACGTGGATGTCCACGTGATCGCTCAACATTCCCGACTCGACAGCGCGCCTGCGGCGTATCGGCGAGCGCCACCCGGCCTTGATCGGCGCCGTGTGATCGCGGCGTGGTTGGTCATGGTGATCGGGCTGCCGCTGCTGATTGTCGCAACCGTCCCGTTTCGCGGTGATATTGCTCTGTCCACCGAATTGCTACTGGCCCTGTCTCTCGTACTGGCAATCGCCGCGATCGGTGGCAAGGTCGTGGCGGCAGTTGCCGCGATCGCGGCGTCGCTGCTGGTCAACTGGTACTACGTGGTGCCGTACAACACGCTCACCATCGACGAGGTCGAGAACGTGGTTGCGCTGGCGGTCTTCGTCGGCGTCGCTGTGACGGTGGGAACGCTGGTCGACGTCGCGTCCAAACGAGCGCTCGAGGCTCGACGAGCGAGGCTCGAGGCAGAGGCGCTCGCTCGATCGACCGCCAGCCTGGCTGCCGACCCCGAACCACTGCCCCGGCTGCTGGATCAGCTCCACTCGACCTTCGACCTCACCGGTGTGCGGATCGTGCGCGGCGAAACCCACGGCGAGGTGACAGTGGCCTCGGCGGGTGATGTTGGTGGATCGCCCACCGCCGCAGTCGCACTGGCCTCCTCGGTGCACGGTGGCAAGGGGACACAATCCACGTTGCAATTGTTCGGACGAGTTCTGTCGATAGATGACCTTCGATTGCTGCGTGTGTTGGCCGACCAACTTGCCGTCGCAGTCGAGAACCGGCGTCTGATGGCCGAGGCTTCCGAGGCCGCGACCCTCGCCGACACCGACGCAATCCGTACGGCGTTGCTCCGCGCTGTCTCGCACGATCTGCGCACGCCCCTTGCCTCCATCAAGGCAATGATCTCAGGCCTGCGCGATCCGGCGGTCAACTGGACCGACGACCAGCTCGCCGAAGCGTTGGAAACTGTCGATCAGGAGACCGATCGACTCAACCGACTCGTCGGCAACCTGCTCGACGCGAGCCGACTCCAGATCGGCGCCCTGGCAGTCGACATTCGTCCCACCGTTCTGAGCGACACCGTCAACGCCGCGTTGCAAAGCCTGAACGTCGGACTCGACGAGGTGAGGGTCGACATCGCCCCAGACGCTGCTGCAGTGATGGGCGATCCCATGCTGCTCGAGCGGAGCCTCGCCAACGTGATCAGCAACGCCCTTCGTCACACGCCGCCGGAACATCGTGTTCGGGTCGAGGGTGCGACGGTCGGTGACTCCGTGCATCTCCGTGTCGTGGATCGCGGCGTTGGCATACCCGCTTCCGACCGAGCCAGGGTGACGACGCCGTTTCAACGACTCGGCGATCAGCGCACAAATGACGATGGAGTCGGTCTCGGGTTATCGATCGCCGAGGGATTCATCGCAGCGATGCATGGCACGCTGTCGCTCGACGACACTCCAGGTGGCGGCCTGACCGTGACCATCACCTTGCCGAGGGCGGCCGAGATCTCGGTCGAGACCGCGACATGAGAAGCGACTGATGAACACCATCTTGGTCGTCGACGACGAGCCGCAGATTCGCCGAGCATTGTCTCTCAACCTCGGTGCTCGAGGATACGAGGTTTTCGAGGCGAGGACCGGTGAAGCCGCCATCACACTCATTCGGGCCCGGAATCCTGATGTGGTTCTGCTCGATCTCGGCCTGCCCGATACGGACGGCATCGTTGTCCTGGAATCGATCCGGCAGTGGAGCCGCGTCGCCATCATCGTGCTGACCGTTCGCGACGACGAACAGTCTAAAACTGAAGCGTTCGAGGCCGGCGCCGACGACTACATCACGAAGCCATTTGACATGGCCGACCTAGCAGATCGCATCGCGGGTGTTCTGCGACGAGACTCGGACGCGGCGAAGGATCGTCCCTAAGGCCTCGTACCACGACAACAGCGAATCAGGTGGGCTGCAAGTTGTCGCCCGCCGGCGACTGGCGGTCAAGGGTCACCGCGAAGAGGTCGGCGAGGGCAACGGCGACGCGTCGCTGGTCGCGCGTCGTGCCGCGGCCTGGGCTCGGCTCCAGCACAATTCGCCCGAACGAGCGCGTGCCGGCCCGAACGGGAAGAGCCACGCCATCGCGAGGAAGTTCCATGCCTTCGCGGCTCCAGAACATGACCTTGTTGTCGAACGTGCCGGTGCGCTCCAGCGTCGCCATTGGGCCGTCCGGATGATCGCCGGGTTCGAAGGTGGCACCGATGAGCCGCAACTCGTCGAGCAGCGCTGCTTGGACCGCGTCCCACACAGCGTCCGGCGGTTGATCCTCTGCGACCAGAGCACCGACCTCTTCGAGGTGAGTGATACCGGCGCGCTCGATGATCGCCCTCGCCTGGTTCGTGCGCGCAAACACCGCCAATTGGCCAACGACCAGACCGATGACGAACAGCAGCGCGATTGTCCAGATGTCATCGGCCGATCGGACTCGCAACGTGTACAGCGGCTGTGAATGGAAGAAGTTGAACGACAGGCAGGCCGCGCCCGCGGTCATCGCCCCGGCGATCCGTCCGCCGAACGTGGCTGCAGCGACGATCACGACAACCAGCACCAGAGCAACGTTGGTGTTGCCGATGACATCGCGAACCGGTACGAGCAGCCCGCCGATGCCGATGGCGGCGGCGGCGCCGGCTGAGCCGACAGGGGCGGAGGAGTACTCGCGATTGCTCATGGTGATGGTCTACTCCGCGTTACGTCGATCGGCCGGATCACTCGACGCCGCCCTGTAGCGGCTGGCTCTGGGCTGCAGAACTGACGAGTCGATAGCCGATGTACGGCTCGGTGGCGATGCGAGGAATCGCGTCACCCACGCCGAGCGTCTTGCGAAGCTTGCTCACCAGGATGCGCAAGGCATGTGACACGTCGCCGCTCTCCGGGCCCCACAGGTACTGGCTGAGGTGCCGGTAGGTGAGGATTCGATCCGGATTGCGGGCCAACATGGTCAGCAGTTTGAACTGCCTCGGAGGGAGATCGATCGGCTGTCCATCGATGCGCGCCTGGTGGGCTTGGACATCGACTTCGAGCGACCCGATGACGATGGTCAGTTCGTCGGACACCGAGCCGACCATGCTGCGGTGACGAATGGCAACCCCGATCCGGGCCATGAGCTCGGGCATCGAGAACGGTTTGATCACATAGTCGTCGGCGCCCTCGTCGAGGGCCTGCACCATGCGTTCCTCGCTGCCGTCGGCCGTGACGACGATGATTGGACTCTTGGACCATTGGCGAAGCTGCCGGCACAAGACGAGACCATCGATGTCGGGAAGGCCGAGATCGACGATCATGACATCGGGTTCGTGTACGGCAACTAACTCCAGAGCGCGGGCGCCCGTCGCCGCCGTAGCCACCTGGTAGTGGCGAATTTTCAGGGAGGCTTCGATCATCCGCAGCGGCGCCGGCTCATCGTCGACGACCAACACGGTGGGCGAATCATTGGTCATCGTCGCCGGCGACGAAGACCGGGATGGTGAAAGAGAATCGAGCGCCTCCAGCGGGGTTGTCATGTGCCCAGATCTTACCCCCGTGGGCCTCGATGATGGACTTGCAGATGGCCAGACCGAGGCCCGATAGCGAGCCCTTTCCGTGTTCGTTCCAAGGTTCGAACATGCGCTCACGATCAACATTGCCGAGTCCCGGCCCGTCGTCGTCAATGCTGATCAAGACGAAGCCGTCGGTTGCCTCTGCGTCGTCCTCAACCGACGCCGAAACTTGGGTGTGCTGGCCTCCATGTCGCGCCGCATTTTCGAGCAGATTCGTCAGTACCTGGTCGAGCAGGCCGGGATCAGCCAGCAGGGGTGGAATGTCAGCAGCAACATCGACGGTGAGCGAAGAATCGGGAAAGAGACGTCGCAGCCGACGAACACAGCGGTCGATGATCTCGTCACAATCGACTACTTCGAGGTGAGGTTTCAGCGCCCCTGCGTCGATTCGGCTATAGCTGAGCAGGTTGCTTACAAGACGGTCCAGTCGTTCGGCTTCAGAGATGACGAGGTCGAGCAGGTCGTTTCTCGTCGACTCGTCGAAGAGCTCGTTGGAACGCAAGTCGGACGAGACCCCGCTGATGGTCACCAGTGGAGTTCGCAGATCGTGTGAGACGGCGCGCAGCAGGGCCGACCGTTGACGATCCACCTCTTGAAACACCGCCACCTGTTGCGCCTCCGCCGCGAGCTTTTCTCGCTCCGCCGTCAGCTCGATCAATTCACTGTGGACTCTGGCGATCTCGGTCGCATGCTGCTCGGCCACCAACCGACGGTCCGACAGCTGGCCAACGAGGGTGCCGATCACGGCCGCCACCGTGACGAAGACGACGAACGCGACGACGTCGTCCAGTCGGCTGATCTTCAACGTCAGAACAGGCGGGATGAAGAAGGCGTTGAACGCCAGCGCCGCGCAGACCGCCACCACGATGGGCGGCCACCTTCCTCCGAGAACAGCAGCGAGTAGCACCGGGAGAACCAGCAGCAGTGCAGGGGTAGCCAACGACAGACGGTCGTGAATGAACCCGAACGAGACCGTGATAGCGAGCACTGCGGCGACGCCGACAAGTAGACCGAACAGCCATCGCGGTACCGAGCCGGGCAGCACGCCTCATCATCCCACCGACAAGACGCTCGCGCACTGCCTTTCGGACTACTCTGCGAATTCATCGAGGTCATTGGTCGGACAACTTCGGGATGAATCGCATCCTGGTGGTCGATGACGAGCCGCAGATCCGCCGGGCCCTCAGCCTGCATCTTGGTGCGCGCGGCTACGAGGTGTTCGAGGCCAGCACGGGCGAACGAGGTATCCAACTGGCCGCGAGTGAACATCCCGACATCGTCCTGCTGGATCTCGGGTTGCCCGGCATGGACGGCGTCCTGGTCATCGAAGCCTTGCGGGGTTGGACGACCATCCCGATCATCGTGCTGACGGTGCGTGACGACGAGCGATCGAAGGTGCAAGCCCTCGACGCCGGAGCAGACGACTACGTGACGAAGCCGTTCGGAATGGCCGAGCTACTGGCTCGCGTGCGTGCCGTGTTGCGGCGGAGCACCGACGCTGATGAGTCGATGGCCGAGGTCACCACGTCGTCGTTCAGACTCGACTTGATCGGCCACCGAGCATTTACCGGAGACGTCGAAGTCAGACTGACGCCGACCGAGTGGGCGATGGTCGAGTACCTCGTGCGCTATCCGGGCCGGCTGGTGACTTACCGCCAGTTGATCACCGCTGTGTGGGGTGCCTCATACGATCCCGACCCCAACCTGTTGCGAGTTCACATGGCGCACATCCGTCGCAAGCTCGAAGTCGACGGCGCCCGGCCTCAACACTTCATCACCGATTCGGGGATGGGTTACCGCTTTCAGAACGACGGTTGACGCACCGTCGTCGCGTGGTCAAGTACCAGGCAGGATCGGTTTGTTCTTGGCCAGATCCTTGCCCAACATCACGACAACGGTTGCGTCGCCGAGCGCAGCCGGGCCACCCGTGATCGAAACGGGCACGGGCATGCGCGCCACCAGGATGCCGCCCATCACCCGACCGATCGACGTGGCGACATCGAAGCCTGCCGGCAAGAAGTACACCTTGCTGACGTCGAGACGCTCTTCGACACCGGCGCTGTTGGTGACGTCGAAGACATGGAAGCCGCCGTCGCCCAGTTCCTGACCGAGGAGCGCACCCGCCCCGGTGACGCCGGATGCGTTGGCAACGATGATGGTGGCACCTTCGGTGATCAACGGGATCGTGGTGCTGGTTGTTGTCGGGGGAAGCGTCGTCGTGGTCGTCGTGGTTGTCGTGGTGGTGCTGGTCGTGGTCGGGGGGATGGTGGTGGTGGTTGTTGTCGTCGTGGTGGTCGCGGGCGTCGCAGTTGTGGTCGTAGCGGCCTTTCCTGGACCGAAGGTGCACCCGCCCAGCAGCGACACGACTGCCATCGTCATGACTCGTCCCGACGACGAATTGGTGCGTACGGTCATCTGTTGGCGTGGCTCGATGTCATCTGTCCATCCTGCCGACTCGACACGATGCAGACAAGTCGGCACCATGGCTGCACGAGGGCATGTCAGGGCCGCAACGTCCAACAAACACCGGGGGCGACAGCGCTCGCCGGGAGTGACAGAATCACGCCACGACTCACAGGGGGTAGTTCATGGCGATGGATCTGGTCATCGAGGTCGACAACCGTCCGGGCGCGCTTGCCAAGATTGCCGC
This sequence comes from Ilumatobacteraceae bacterium, assembly GCA_016650435.1. Next base: position 9,357 of record JAENVT010000111.1, on the reverse strand, counting down.
GGCAATCAGCGACGCCGGCGTCAACCTCGCCGCGGCGACATGTGTTGGCGTGGGCGACCGTGCCGAGTTACACATCCTCGTGCCGTACGCCGAAGCTGCCAGGCACGCGCTGGCCATCACCCATCAAGCTGTCGTCTCTCGCGAGCGCGAGGTCGTGGTGGTCGATGTCGAAGACCGTCCCGGTGCACTCGCCGACCTCGCCCGGACTGTCGCCGAGGCCGGAATCGATCTCGATCTCGTCTACGTCGCAACCAACAACAGGGTCGTGTTCGGCTCCAAGGATCTCGACGGGTTGAAGGCGGCGCTCGGCAGGAAGCGCTGAGCGGGCACGGGAGAAGTTGATGGCGGGCAAACGGATCATCGCTGTTGTCGGCTGTCATGCCGAGGGCGAACAAGGCGACGTGATCACGGGCGGTGTGCTGCCGCCGGCGGGTGACACGATGATGGCCAAGAAGTTGGCGTTCGAACGCGACCACGATGACATTCGCCGGCTATTGATCTGCGAGCCGCGAGGTTCGGTCGCTCGACACGTCAATCTGCTCGTGCCGTCGACACGCGACGATTGCGCGGCAGGAGCGATTATCATGGAGCCCACCGAGTATCCACCGATGTCAGGTTCCAACACCATGTGCATCGCCACGGTGTTGTTGGAAACGGGTGTCATTCCGATGGTCGAGCCTGAGACAAGATTCCGCCTCGACATGCCGGCGGGCCCGGTCGACATCGTTGCCGAATGCCGCGACGGAAAATGCGTCAGCGTCACATTGAAGAACGTGCCGGCGTTCGCGTTCGCGCTCGATACGCCGCTCGAGGTCGCCGGTCTCAGCGCGTCGATCACCATCGACATCTCCTATGGAGGGATGATCTACGCGATCGTCGATGCGGCCGCTCTTGGGTTCGAGGTCGTTCCGGACGAAGCCCGCGATCTCGCGGTGCTCGGCGAGCAGATTCGTGTTGCCGCACGTGAACAGCATCCGGTCGTGCACCCCGAATCGCCCGACATCAAAAACGTGTCGATCGTGCAATTTGCCGGACCGTTGACGCACGAGGGCAATCGGGTCAGGGCGCGCAACACCTGCATCGTTTCGCCGGGTCGATCCGATCGCTCACCGACCGGCACCGGCACGACGGCGCGCATGGCGGTGCTGCACGCCCGCGGCGTGTTGCAGGTCGGGGGCGGACTGACCCACTCGTCGATCATCGGATCCGAGTTTCACGGCACCATTGTCGGCGAGACGACGGTTGGTTCGTTCCCGGCGATCGAGGCAACGATCCGCGGAAGGGCCTGGATCACTGGCCTCCATCACTACTTCGTAGATGCCGATGATCCGTGGCCCAGCGGCTACGTACTGTCCGACACGTGGGGCACATCTACCTCGGTGGCGCAGCAGTAGCCACGCCACCAAGGTGAAGAGTGCCGGATTGAGGCGGACCGGTTGGGGCTAGCTGGTCAGGGCTGGCGGCCGGTCCAGCCGACGAGCTGATCGATCAGTGGGGCATCGACAGGAATGGCGACGGCGTTGGCGAATGGTGGGTCGAATTGGAAGTTGGCGGGAGCGTGGGCTTTGAACTCGTCCCACATCGGAGTCCTGTCGGCCATCGGCAGGTCGCGGCGCATCGCATCGAGCGCCAACCTGCACACCGCGTCGTCCCATTCGGGGTCTTGGCCGGTGGCCTTGGCGACATCCCAAGTATGTGTGGTGATCTCGCTGACGTACATGCCGAGCATTGCGGCACCGGTCATCGTCGCCCACGGCAGTACGACCGTGGATTCGAGCTTGGCGTCGTCGGCCCAAGCCGCGTCGACCTCGGCAGCTGCGGCCTTCCAGTCGGCAACCCAATCGTCGTGCTCGATAACGGCGTCGGCCATCGAGTTTGGAGCGAATGCCTCGTCGCCGCGGCCCAGCGCGGCGACGCGATGCAACACGAATACGAGGTGCGACATCAGCCCTTTGACGTCGTATTCGAAGCAGGGTGACGGCAGGTCGAGTTGGTCGGTCCGAACGGCGGCGATCACGGGCACGGCGGTCTGAACGGCGGTAGTGAACAGCGGTCGGGGATCGGCGTGGTTGGAACCGGCGGTGGCGGGAGACATCGTTTCGGTGGTCATACAGACATCATGCGCCTTCAAACAGGTCACGTACTGTCCTGTTTGTATGAGAACATTTCGATATGCGCGCTGATCGTCTCGTAGCCATCTTGTTGATGCTGCAGACCAAGGGCCAGGTCACCGCTGCTGAGGTCGCCACTGAATTGGAGATATCGGAACGGACCGCTCGTCGTGATCTGGATTCTCTTGGAGTGGCCGGTTTGCCGGTGTACTCGATGCAGGGTCGCAACGGCGGCTGGCGGCTGGCCGGCGATGGTCGCACCGACCTGACGGGGCTCACTTCATCGGAGGCACAGGCGTTGTTCTTGCTGGCCGGTCCGCGAGCGACGACTCCCGAGTTGCGGGCCGCGTTGCGCAAGCTGGTCCGTGCCCTGCCCGAACCCTTCCGCGAGCGTGCCGAGGCCGCGTCGGCAGCAGTGGTTCACGACACGACCGCCTGGAGCGGCGGCCGCGTCGAGCGACCGACGCCGGTGCATCTCGACGCTGTGCAGAACGCGGTGATCGCCGGCCGTCAGATCGTGCTCGGCTATGTCGGCCGCGAGGGTCCGCCAACGAGCCGCACCGTGCACCCACTCGGACTAGCAACGAAGGGTGGCTCGTGGTATCTGATCGGCGACACCGAGGCAGGGCGACGCACGTTTCGGATCGACCGCATTCAATCGGTGGAGACGACCGACGACCCGGTCGTACGGCCGCCGGGATTCGAGCTCGCCGACGCGTGGCAGATGATCACGACAGAGGTCGAGCTGGTGCGCACACCGGTTGTGGTACGTGCCTTGATCGATCCTCGAGCCATGTCGTGGTTGCGCCATTCCGTGGGCACGCGTCTGCGCATCGGTATGGCGATCGACGACGGCAGAGTCGAGGTCGAGATCCGCAGTCACAACGAATCCTCGGTCGCTGGAGAGCTGGCTGGCTTCGGTGCCCTCGTCGAGGTGCTCGAACCAGCCGGTGTGCGCGATCGCCTGGCAATCCTCGCCGGCGAGCTCAGCGCGCTCTATGCCGGCACTGCGGCGTCGGCGAACTCCGCCATCGACGTGAACCGCCAGGTCGGCGAGACGTCTTCCGGCGGTGTGGCCGATGCCCCGGTGCCGCCCTTTTCGTGACGGCGGTGGATCCACACCGAAGGCAATCCGAGCTCGGCGGCGGGCTGATGATCGTGGAACAGGCTCTCGGCGACGTGCACGAGCCGTTCACGAGCAACGCCGAGTCGTTCGATCTCCTCGAACAGACGGTTGAAGTGGCCGCGCTGTGGCTTGTACGAACCGACATCCTCGGCGGTGATGATCGAGTCGAACGTCACGCCGAGGCGAGGGTTGCTCGCGGCGAACGAAGCGCGATCGATGTTGCTGAGGATGATCAGCTTGTATCGAGTCGCCAACCTCCGCAGCGCCTCGGCGGTATCGGGGAACGCCGGCCAGTCCTTCACCGATTGACCGAACGCCTCGGCATCGGCGTCGGTCACCTCGGCGCCGAGATTGGCTCCCACTCGACGCATGGTCTCGCCGAGGACGACGGGGTACAGCGCGCCGGGCATGTCGTCTTCGACGTGGGTCTCGTTGCCGCCGTACGCAGCGAGCAACGCCTGGTCATCGAGCCCAAGACCGCTGCGATCGGCCCATGGTCGCAACGCGTTGGCGATGCCCGTTTCCCAGTCGATCAACGTGCCGTAGCAGTCGAAGCTCATCGCCCCGAAGCGATCGAAGTCACTCATTGCCGTGCCGTTCCATGAGGTGCCTTTCCATATTGCCGGTAGACCTTGCGACGGGCCTGTTCGGATCGTTGCCGCACCCAACAGCCTTCGGCATGATCGTTGACAAGACCCATCGCTTGCATGAACGCGTACACAGTGGTAGGGCCGACGAACGACCAGCCGCGCTTCTTCAAATCCTTGGAGATTGCCGTCGACGTCGGCGTCAACGCGTGCACCTCCGCCGGCGACCCTTCGAATGTCGCGTGCGGCCACATGTATTCGGCGATCGACCCGAACTCGTCGATCAGCTCCAATGCCCGCGAGGCGTTGTTGATGGTCGATCGGATCTTGCCCTGGTGCCGGACAATGCCCGCATCGTCGAGCAAGCGGTCAACATCGTCCTCATCGAAATCTGCGACCAACCGCGGGTCGAAACCGGCGAACGCGGCACGAAAGTTCTCGCGCTTGCGCAGGATGGTCAGCCATGACAGGCCGGATTGGAAGCCTTCGAGGCACAGCTTCTCGAACAGACGGTGATCGTCGGCGACACCGAAGCCCCACTCGGTGTCGTGATAGGCGACGTAGTCGGGAGTCGAAGCTCCCCACGAGCAACGGAGGTGCTTGTCGTCGCCTGCAACCAGATTCGTCACGGTCGTCATCGTGGCATCCCCGGCACGCATCATGCGACACATACGATGCGACACATGACACCGTTGCCGTCGTATCGCGAGCTTCCCAAGCTGAACGATCTGCCCGCCAGCTGGGGACTGATGGGTTCGGGTGGGCCCGACTACTTCGGTTGCCTCAACCTCATGACACCTGAGAAGTTGGTCGCCGCTGCGCGACTGGTCACGCGTGGCGCGGTGTTTGCGCTCAACTGGTCGGCCGACCTGCCCGACCCGCCGCTGTTCGGGCGGTCGAGGCATGTGCACGAGGTCCTCGATCGGCCCACTGGGCACGACGACTTGCTGCACCAATGGAACACCCAGTCGTCGTCGCAATGGGACGGCTTCCGTCACATCAAGAACGTGCCGAACGGATTCTACGACGGCATTGCCGACGAAGATCACGGTGTCGACCACTGGGCCCGGCGCGGCATCGCTGGACGCGCGGTGTTGTGCGATGTCGGTCGCTGGCGGGCAGCACAGGGCCGACCTTTGCAGTACGCCGAGTCCGACGTGATCGAACCCGACGACATTCTCGGCACGCTCGACGCCCAGGGATCTCCGCTGGAGCCGGGTGACGTGTTGCTGATGCGCACCGGGTGGACGGAGTGGTACGAGACGTCGACCGATGGCGCCACACGTGTCGAGCTGTCGGATCGAGCCACGTTGAAGGCGCCCGGTCTGCCGTCGGGCGAACGCACCGCAGAGTTCCTGTGGGATCTGCACATCGCCGCCATCGGTGCCGACAATCCGAGCGTCGAGGTGTGGCCCCAGGGAACCGGTCACGACGCGGATCGCGTGGCCGATGTGAAGGCCAATCATCTCGAGCAGATGCATGAAGTGTTTGCCCATTCGATGCTGTTGCCGATGCTCGGCATCCCCCTCGGCGAGTTGTTCGACCTTGCGGGACTTGCCGCGGATTGCGCGGCCGATGGGCGATATGCCTGCCTGTTTGTGTCGGCGCCGCTCAACATCCCGCACGGCGTCGCCACTCCGCCGAACGCGTTGGCGATCAAGTAGGCCTCATATGACCACACCGCTGCCGATCTCGGATCTCGAAAGCTTCGTTTCGACGCGAGATGCGATGCATCGAGTCGCCGAACACGTGCTGGCGAAGGCCCGCTATCTCGACGATGGAGAGATCCGGCTGACGGCGTTCCCAGGCGGGTTCTCCACGCCGCTGTTGACCGGGCGGACGCGTGTGCGCGTTGAGGGGACTGACTTGGTTGTCGACACCGAAGAGCGGTCGGCGAGAATCGGGCTGACGACAATCGGCGATGCGGCGGCGTTTCTCGACATCGAGCCGGGATTTCCTGGCGAGCTGTATTCGGCGGTGACTGAGGTCCGTTCCGATCAGCCGCTGCCGCTCGATCGAGACGCGGCGGAGACGCTGGCGTCGTGGTACGGCTTCACTGCCGAGGCGCTCGATTTGTTTGCCGGCGAGATCGCCGACGCCAATCCGTCAGAGCGCATCTTGTGGCCCGAACACTTCGATCAGGCGTTCTACACCCAGGACGCGGACGAGAGCCGAAGGGCGAACTATGGCGCGTCACCCGGAGACGAGGGTCACCCCGAGCCGTACATGTACGTCGGCCCATGGGGGACACCAGCCGCCAATCCGTTCTGGAACGCGGCGACCTTCACGGGTGCCGTGCTGCCGCTGGCGAAGGTGGTCGACGAAAAGAACCCGACCGAGGTTGCCTTGAGATTCCTGCGCCGGGGTCGCGTGGTCCTCACCACCGACGGCTGACATCACAATCGGCGCCGAAGGGCTGCCCATGGCTGACGGTTGCAGCGACGCTGGTGTTCGGGGTCGTCCAACTGCTGTTCGGCGAGCTATCCGACTAGAGCTCCAGCCGAGCCTCGGTCTCGTCGCCGTCGATTATGACGCCGGTTGGCACAAACCCGAGACCCTCGTAGAACGGCCGTGGTCCGCCGGAGCCTTCGTCCCACGACACCAGCAAGGCGCGGTGTCCATCTGCTCGCAACTCATCGACGAGCAGTTGTATTGCCCGCCTGCCCACGCCGCGACGTTGGTGGCGCCGATCGATCAGGAAGCGCCACAGATACGGCACCGGCTCGCCCGGCGACTGTGCCGAGAGCATCATGAAGCCGACGATTTCTTCATCGGCCTGCACGGCACGCATCCAGGGGACGACGCGGTGTTCGTTGTGCATCGGCGGCAAGAGCGCCTGCGAGAACGAACGCGCCATCGGGGCGACGAATCGTTCCTGGTGTCGATGCGTCGCCAGGGCGGCTACGGCCGACAAGTTGCCGGTGGTGATCTCGACCAGTTCGACGGTGTGACACGACGCAGGGCGAGCGAGCCAATCGGAGCGATCGTCGCCCAATAATGCGAATCGCATGTCGTCGACCCATTCACCTCTGACACGTTCGGCGCGGCGCGCCGTGCCCTCGTAGCGGAAGCCGAGGTGCTCGAGCACGCGCATCGATGCCACGTTGGCGGGGTCGATCGAGGCGATGACGCGGTGCACCTTGGTGTGGGCGAGCAGCGCGTCGACCATCGCACCTGCGGCCTCGCTGGCGTATCCCTTGCGGTGGTGCTCGGGAGCGAGGGTGAAACCGAGCTCGGCGATGCAACCGTCCGCCATGAGATTGACCGCGAGATCGCCGATGACCTCGCTGGCGACCTCGCCGGCATGTTCGATCGCGATCTGCACCCAACCGCTCGGAGGTAGATCGTCGAGGTCCGCCTGCTCCTCCAGCATCTGCATTGCGGCCTCGAGCGTGAACGGCATCGGCCAGCTCTGGAACCGGGCGATCTCCGGCAGGTCGCGGTATGCGGTGAGCGCACGCGCGTCGTTCATCCGCATCACTCGCAGTGCTAACCGTTCGGTCTGCAGGGGGAGCAGGGCCACGTCGCCAGTCAAGCACGGAGTCGGCCCGAAGTGCGGATGAATACGTATCCAACGTGGCCGACCGGGGTCTGGAGTCCACGGAGGAGGATGGTCATGATCACATTGCTCGGATGGATAGGCGCACTGCTTGCCCTCGCCGCGTACTCGCAGACCCGGGCCGCCCGGTTCCGTCAGATCGCCCTGCTGTCGAGCGTCGCGCTCCTGACGTTCAACGTGCTGTTGGGGATTTGGTCGAACGTCGCGCTGGAGTCGGCACTAGGCATCGTCAACGTCGGACGACTCATTCAACTTCGGCGACCGCAGACCTGCTCAGCCGATGGTCGAGTTGGTCACTTGGGGTATGCCGTGGCCGAGGAAAAAGATCCCAGGAAAGCCGGGCGTCTCGAAGCGACCGCTGGGATTGTGTTGTAACACCGACGTCGCGATGCGCAGTTCGCCGGTTCGGTCGTTCGACACGAAGAAGATCGCGCCACCACCCTCGTTGGCCATGTTGTCGCGGACGATACTGCCGTCGAGGTCGAGTGTGAACAGGTTGCCATCGAGGTAGATCGCGCCACCGCTGCCCCCGCCCGGCGTACCCCCACGCGATGGGTTGGCGCCGTTGCCGATCGCGCTGTTGTTGGTGAAGAGGCTGTTGTAGATCTGCCACGACACGCCGATGCTCGAGAGTGCCGCGCCGTTGGAACAGACACCCCCGCTGAACGTGCTCGTCGAGATGATGACGGGCAACCCGTTGAACTGGCTGAGCACGCGCAACGCACCACCTCCCAGATCGGGTCCGGTGGGGTCACATTGATTGGCGGTGAAGATGCTGTCGACCACTTTCACACGGCCGCCACGAACGAACACCGCCCCTCCGCCGCCGCCTTCGCGCTCGTCGCCGGTGCTGTTGCCCTGCGTGAAGTTGAGCCCCTGGATCGTGAGTTGCGGCGTGTCTTGGTTCTGGCAATGCGACGTCGTCCAGATCTGCGCCTGATCGCAGGTGTTCATGTAGAGGATCCGGCGTTGTCCGGCGCCGCTGAGCGTCACCTTGCCGCCTCCGTCCAGCACGACGATCGGCGAGGTGTTGACCACCTTTGCAGTATCGGTCATGACGACGACGACTCGGTTCGGCCCGCAGTTGAAGGTGATGATGCCCCCGAGCGCGACTGCGTCGATCACGGCTTGTGAGGTGCAACTGGCCGGCGTTCCAGTACCGATCACGCGGTCCGGATGGGAGGTGTCGACCGGCAGTGCGTCGTCGGGCAGCGGCACGCCTCCCGGGTTTCCGGGGATCGGGAGTGAAAGTCGGTCTGCTGTCGCGCTGGCGACGGCTGCGGCGTCGATTCGCGACACGGGTGTAGCTGCCTCGACCGCAGGCGGTATGACCGATGCGCCAGTCAAGAGTGTGAAGGTTACGAGTGCAACAACCGCGGTCGAGATCCCACGGGTCGGTCTCGGAGCATGTGACATGACGACCTTCTTGCTTGGGTGCTCTGACCAAGCTATCGAGGAGGCGCCAGCGGTGACGCGATGAGAGATCTGCGGCGCCGGACGGCTCATCTCTCATCGCAGGGTGCATCCACCGTGCAGCAGTACCCCAGTGCCGGACTCATCGACGAGTTGCGCTTGGCGCGCAGTGCTGCGGGTGGGGCCTAGAAACCTGGCGCCCAGCACGGTTGAACCCGGTGCAGGTAATGATCGGCTGCGTAGTTCAAGAATCGTCGTGCGGAGCGGATGCGACAGGCGATGTCGCGCAGCAGCACCGGAGCCGACGGCGAGCACTCCGCGGCTGCCCGATACCAAGCCGAGCTGAGCGTCTCCAACGCGTCGAGGCCCGGCGATGCCGAGCCGTGATCGACGAGATGATTCAACTCGTCGTCGGTCATTCGCACCGACCGTCCGAGGTGCTCGGCCTGCGCCGATGACAACGCCTTCGCACCGATGCTGTCGGGGAACACGCCGGCCCGGAACAGAGCGAGGTCGCCGAGCTGCCGCAACAAGACGATGTGATCCATGGGCTCGACCGCG
>JAENVT010000110.1 GCA_016650435.1 Ilumatobacteraceae bacterium | reverse complement strand
CCGCAAGCCGACCGAATTCCGTCGCATCGATGTCGGAGACTGATCGCGTGTGCTGGTCGACGACCGTCGCGGCGAATGACTCGGCATCGGTGCATCGAATGATCGTCGGCCCGACCGATCCGAGTGCGAGCCGCACTCCCCCGGCATCGTCGACAGCCAGGCAGGCGCCGGCGTTGGAGATCACCATGGCGTTGCGCACGCCGACTTTTGCGTATCCCTGCCAACGGCTGAACACGGGCACCGACACCGCCTCGATCAACTCGCCCGGCAGCAGTGCCGTGCGCTTCGGGCCGGTCATGAACTCGCTGAACGCAATCGAGCGGCTGTCGCTGCTCGACACGACGTGCACGATGGCGTCGAGCGCGGCGAGCACTGGCAGTCCGTCGCCTGCCGGCGAACAGGTCGCCACATTGCCGCCGAGCGTCGCCGCGTGGCGGATCTGAGGAGAGCCCACGGTGCGTGCCGCTTGACTCAGCGCCGGCACCCACCGGAGGAATGGTTCGGTCTCCAATTCCGCGTACGTGACCGCAGCACCTATCCGCAACGTTGCCGATGCAGGGTCGTGAGACCATGTCCGCAACTCCGGTATCCGGCCAACGGCGATGATGGCAAGTGGCCGGCGATGGCCGCTGTTGACCTCGACCATCGCGTCGGTCCCACCGGCAAGAACCATCGACGTCGGCTCCGCGGCGAGCGCGTCGAGTGCCTCCGTGAGAGTTGTCGAGATCAGCACGCTCATGACCCTGCGACCTTACATTTCGTAAACCCGCGTCCGAGTGTTTCAGGCCACCACGGGCGGCAAACACTCGGTTGGGGTTTAGACGATCTTGACGTCCTTGACGGTTGGGTCGGGCGGTGGAAACTGGGGGTCGATCTCCTCCAGCGCCTTCAGCAGGATCTTGGCGACGGCGAGGTTTCGCACCCAGTTGTGATCGGCTGGAATGACGTGCCACGGTGCGTAGGAGGTCGATGTGTTGCGGATCATGTCTTCGTAGGCGCGCTGAAACTTGGGCCACAGCTTGCGGTCCGCCAGATCGCCCGCCCGAAACTTCCAACTCTTCGTCGGATCGTCGAGCCGATCCTGGAAGCGTCGCGCCTGCTCCGCCTTCGACACGTTGAGAAAGCACTTGATGATCTTGGTGCCTTCGTCCGACAGCATTCGCTCGAATTCGTTGATGTGCCGGTACCGCTTCTTCCACACCGACTCCGCCGCCAGACCCTTGACGCGCACAACGAGAACCTCTTCGTAGTGACTGCGGTTGAACACTCCGATCTCGCCGTCAGCCGGGCAGGCCATGTGCACCCGCCACAGGTAGTCCTGGGTCGTCTCGCGACCAGCAGGGACCTTGAAGCTGGTGACGTCGACTCCGGCCGGGTTCAGGCCAGAGAAGATCGAGCGAACCGTGCCGTCCTTGCCGGCAGCATCACGCGCTTGCAAGACCAGCAACAAGCTGCGCTTGCTCTCGGCGGAGAGGCGTTGCTGCAGCTTGTCGAGCTCGATCTTTACTTTGTTGAGTTCGGCAATTGCAGTTTCCTTGTGCCAACCGAGCCGTTCGTCGGGATCGCATTTCTTGAGTTGGAACGTCTTCGGGTTCGAAACGCGCAGATCACCCAAATGATTCGCCGGCATGGGCCGCGACGGTAGTTCAGTCGACGAGATACGGACAGTGCCGGCATGCGCTCTCGCAGCAGTATCCACGGTCGGCAAGGAACGCCGCGGTGAACACGCTCAGCCCTGTGGTCGGATCGATGTAGCACGGCTCGCCGTTGGACACCGCGTCCGAGTGTCGCGACATAATCTCGGCGAAGCGGGCGTTGGCAGGCGACAAGCGGCGCGAGTGCGGTCGTTCGAGATACTTGTCGCGAAATTGCGGCACGGATGGCAACGGTATCGCTCGGTGTCGTTGACAACCTGCCTGGCATGACTAAGGTGCCGGACAGTCCGCTGTGATCCGGGTCACATCGCAACCACTCACGTGCGCGACTCAAATATCACCGAATTAGAGGGGGAAATGGTGCGACAAAGGCAACGATCCGGTAAGCGAATCATCACTGCGGTAGTCCTCAGTCTCGGACTGATCGCTGCGTCTTGCGGCAAGAAGGACAACGGCACGACCAACGTCACGACCGCCGGCACGACAGAAGCGACCGCGGCGCCGAGTGGAACCGATGTGACTATTGCATCCGACACGTCGGTAGCTGACACGACGCCGGCAGAGACCATCCCAGCGGTCAGCGTGACACCCGGTGGGGAGATCACCGTCAGCGGCGAGGCAGAGGTGACCAACCCGTGGATTCCCGCGGCAATGCAATGCGACTCGTACTGCCAGGAGCGCGCACGTTCCTTCTTCGATCCGATCGCCGCTGTCGGCGACGACAAGAAGGTGCACCCCTACTTGGCCGAGAGCATCACGCCCAACGCGGACGCGACCCAGTGGACGATCAAGGTTCGCAGCGGCATCTCGTTCACCGACGGAACCCCCGTCAACGCCGACGCCCTGATCGACAACCTGCAACGCACCGGGTTGGGTCTGCTGGTCTCCGCGGCAGTCAACGACCTTGCCAAGATCGACGATCCCACCGGCGCGACCAACGACGATGGCACTCCGAAGAAGGTGCTGAAGATCGAGAAGGCTGACGACCTCATCTTCACGATCTTCACGGGCAAGGGCGGCGACGCCAACACGCCGCTTCCATGGCCCGGTTTCGACTACTACCTCACCGGCCAACTCGGACTGATCGCATCGCCGGCGTGGTTGAAGGCTGTCGACGCAGATCCGACGGTTGCCACTGCGCCAATTGGTTCAGGCCCGTTCATCGTCCAGAGCTACGCCCCTCGCGATGCGTTGGTCGTCACGAAGAATCCCAACTATTGGCAGAAGGATGCCAACGGCGTGCAGTTGCCGTATCTCGACAAGATCACATTCAAGGTCATCGAGGACGCCACGACTACGGGCCAAGCACTCCGCAGCGGCGACATCGACATCTTCTCGACTTCGGGCGCCGCCGTCATCTCCGACTTCCGCGACGACCCCGACTTCCCGATGGTGGAGCAATCCGACTTCGTCGAGACCAACTACCTGTTGATCGACTTGAACAAGGGTGGCCCGTATGCCGACGCTCGCGTGAGGTGTGCATTGTCGAAGGCCATCGACCGCCAGGAGTTCCTCGACCTGACTGAGGGTGGTCTGCTGAAAGCCGCCAATGGATTGTTCTCGCCTGGGCAAGAGGGATACCTCGATGACAACGGGTTCTCGACGGATCAAGACCTCGAAGGTGCCAAGGCACTGATCGCCGACTACCAGACGGACAACCCGGGTCCGGTGGCAATCACCTACGGCCACACCGCCGATCGCATCGGTGACCAGCAAGCCGACCTCTTGAAGGGTTACTGGTCGCAGATCGGCGTCGACACCACAGTCGAGGTCATCCCGCAGGACCAGTTCATCACCAACGCCTTGTTCGGCGCCGACAACTTCTTCATCTACGGCTGGCGCAACCACGCCGGCTTGAACGTCGATCAGCAGAACTTCTGGTGGAACGGGGCGGCAGCAACGCCTGACGGTCAGTTGTCGCTGAACTTCGGTCGTGTCCAAGACCCGGTCGTCGACTCGAACCTCGCCATCGCTCGCTCCGATCCCGACGCGGCAAAGCGTCAGGCCGCAGCCGAAGCTGTCAACACGGAGATGGCCAAGGAGTGCTTCCAGATCCCCACCGGCTGGACATTGTGGGGCACGCCACACATCCCTGCCCTGCAGGGTCTTGGCGAGACGACAATGCCTGACGGCACCAAGGCTCGCGACGGCGCCGGCTTCAGCGGGCAGTTCTGGGTCAACGGGCTCTGGCTCCAGCAGTAACGGAAGCAAACAGCATTTTCCGGGGTGGGTCGACCCATTACTGATCCACCCCGGTCTTTCTCCAACATCTAATTCACGAGGTCGACGTGCGTTATTTCCTTCAACGGGTGTTGCAATTCGTCATCGTCTTCTTCCTTGTCACATTCGGCGTGATGGTGTTCATGCGGATCGGCATGAACAAGCCCGGCGACCCCGCCCTGACGATGCTCGGTGGCACTGTCAGATTGGACCAAGCCGAGGCTGTCAACGCCAGGTATCACCTCAACGGCAACCTCTTCAGTCAGTACTGGTTCTGGCTCGAGAAGATGTTCAGGGGCGACTTCGGGATCAGCGTGCAGCAGAACACGACGGTGGCCAAATACCTCAGCGGTCGAGTGTTGGTCACGATGTTCCTGGGCTTCTATGCGGTGCTGTGGGCACTGATCATCGCCATCCCGCTGGCCGTGTATCAGGCATACAAGCGTGACTCGCAATTCGATCGCGGCGGCAACTTCGCCTCGTTCCTGTTCGTTTCGCTGCCGCCACTGGTGCTCGCCCCGTTCATCATCTTCCTGTTCGTCGTCAAGCTCGGGTGGTTTCCCCGCACCGGCGAAAAGATCATGCCCTGGGACGACCTCGGTGCGCATTTCAAGAACTTCTTCTTACCGGTCGTTGTGCTGACACTTCCACTGGCGGCGATCTTCGCCCGGTTGCTGCGCGGCGACATGATCCAGACACTGCAGAGCGATTTCGTCACCCTGGCAAGCGCAAAGGGTGTGCCGCCGGGTCGTGTGCTGTGGACCCACGCATTGCGGAACTCCCTGTTCTCGCTGCTGACAAGTGTTGGCGTGCAGCTCGGCGGAATCGTCGGCGGTGCATTGGTGGTCGAGCAATACTTCAACATGAAAGGGATGGGCT
>JAENVT010000109.1 GCA_016650435.1 Ilumatobacteraceae bacterium | reverse complement strand
TCGGTGCCAGCGTCAGGTGACGGGTTCCATTGTGACCACGGGTCGAAGTGCGAGGCGGGGGATGAGGATGTGGACGAGCGGGCCGATCCCGACGACGAAGGCCAGCGTTCCAATGCCGATGTGACCGCCCAACGCGATGCCGACCGCCATCACGACCGCTTCGAGAACCGTTCGCGTGACGCGGACGGAGAAGCCACGCGCGGCGAGACCGACCATGATCCCGTCACGCGGGCCCGTGCCGAGCCCTGCGCCGATGTACAGGCCGGAACCGACTGCGATCACGACCACCGCGCCGACGACGTAGGCGAGTCGCGGGATCAGCCGATCGGTGGACGGCAGGTGCTCGCCGATCAGGTTGACGACGAGGCCGATCTCGATCGCGTTGAGGATCGTGCCCACGCCGGGACGTTGACGTAGCGGGATCCACAGCAGCAACAGCATGAAGCCAACGATCTCGATCACCCACCCGAGCGAGATGCCGGTGTGCCTCGACACGCCCTGATGGAAGACATCCCACGGCGCCAAGCCGAGGTGTGCCGCGACGAACATGCTGATGCCCAATCCGAAAAACGCCAATCCGACGATGCAGCGCGTCAATCGCTGTACTGGCCGGTTGGAGATCAGGCGCTGGCGCACCACGAGACCCTACCGACGGCTGTGTCACACCCTCCTGGTATTGATTCCACCATGTTGCTTTCCAGCCGTTGCAGTGCGTGTGGGTGTGTTGGCGAGGCGCTGTGCCATCGCTGCCGATTTTCTCTCGCTTCTGTCGGCCCAATGCGCAGTCCCGATGGCATCGCGGCCGCATTTCCGTTCGAAGGGGTGGCGCGACAGCTGATCGTTGCCCTCAAGTTCCGTCACCGTCGATCCGCTGCGGGCGTCCTCGCTGCGCACATGGTCAGCCGGCTGGGCCTCAACAACGTCGACGTGGTCACGTGGGCGCCCACGAGCGCCCGTCGCGTGCGCCGACGCGGCTACGACCAGGCCGAGGCGATCGCCCAGGCCGTCGCTCGCCAGCTGAGTGTTCCCTGCCGCCGGCTGCTGTATCGGGCTCACGGTGCACCGCAAACCGGCAAATCGCGCGCCGACCGTCTCGTTGGTCCGGCGTTCCGGGCACGGCGTCCGCGGCGCGGCCTCGTGGTGTTGCTCGTCGACGATGTCGTCACGACCGGTGCGACACTGCGAACTGCGGCCGAGGCCCTGTACGCGGCAGGTGTCGCCCAGGTCCAGCTCGCCGCTGCAGCCAGCACCCAGCTTCGACACACGCCTCCTCCGCGCCGGATTGGCGCATCGATACAGGCGGTGTGAACCCTGACGTTGCCAAGGTCAGCGCCGCCACCGCCGGTAGGCTGCATACCCGCATGGGCATCCTCGATCGCATCCTCCGAGCCGGTGAAGGCAAGAAGCTGAAGGCCCTGGAGGGCCTGGTTCCCGACATCAATGCCCATTCGGCAGCCATGAGCGCGCTCAGCGACGAGGCGCTCCGGGCCAAGACCGCCGAGTTCCGCGGCCGGATCGAGCGTGGCGAGAGCCTCGACGATCTGCTGATCGAATCATTCGCGGTCATGCGCGAGGCGGCAACCCGCGTCATCGGGCAACGTCACTTCGATGTGCAGTTGATGGGCGGCGCGGCATTGCACTTCGGCTGGGTCGCCGAGATGAAGACTGGTGAGGGCAAGACGTTGGTCAGCACGCTGCCGGCATACCTCAACGGCCTCGGTGGCAAGGGTGTTCACCTCATCACGGTCAACGACTACCTGGCACGTTTCCACGCAGAGTGGATGGGTCGAATCCACAAGTGGATGGGACTCGATGTCGGCCTGATCATCCCTGGCTTCAAAGAGCATCCGACCGAGAAGCGGGCCAGCTATGCGTGCGACATCACCTACGGCACCAACAACGAGTTCGGCTTCGACTACCTGCGCGACAACATGGCAACGACGCTGCTCGACAAGGTGCAGCGCGGCCACAGCTTTGCGATCGTCGACGAAGTCGACTCCATCCTGATCGACGAGGCACGCACGCCGCTGATCATCAGCGGCCGCGTTGCCGACGCTGCCAAGCTGTACTACCGATTCGCATCGATCGTGCGGTCGCTGAAGCGTGACGTCGACTACGAGGTCGAAGAAGACAAGCGTGTTGTCGTGCCTCTCGAAGCCGGGATCGAAAAGGTCGAGCAGGCCCTAGACATTCCCAACCTCTACGACGAAGTGCAGCAGAACCTGGTGCACCAGTTGTCGGTGGCGTTGAAGGCCAAGGAGCTGTACAAGCGCGACAAGGACTACATCATTCAAAGTGGCGAGGTGAAGATCGTCGACGAGTTCACAGGCCGCGTGCTCGAAGGCCGCCGGTGGAGCGAAGGCATCCACCAAGCCGTCGAAGCGAAAGAGGGCGTGAAGATCAAAGAGGAGAATCAGACCCTCGCGACCATCACCCTGCAGAACTACTTCCGCATGTACGACAAGTTGGCAGGCATGACCGGAACCGCGGCCACAGAGGCTGCCGAGTTGATGGGCACCTACCAGCTGGCCGTTGTGCCGATCCCAACCAACCAGACCGTGATTCGAAACGATCAAGCGGACCTCATCTACAAGGGCGAGCAGTCGAAGTTCGGTGCGGTCGTCGACGACATCGCCGAGAGGAACGAGCGCGGTCAGCCGGTGCTCGTCGGCACCATCAGCGTCGAGAAGAGCGAGTACCTGTCGCAGCTCCTGCAGAAGCGCGGTGTGCCGCACGAAGTTCTCAACGCCAAGCAGCACACTCGTGAAGCGATGATCGTGACGCAGGCCGGTCGGCTCAACGCAGTGACCGTCGCTACCAACATGGCCGGTCGCGGCGTCGACATCATCCTCGGCGGAAATCCCGAGGGTCTTGCTCGCCACGAGGTCGTCAAGGAAGGCCACGACGCCGACGTGTTGGTCGACGATTTCGCGCTTCCGGTGCCGGTCGCCGAGATGCCTGACGAGTTCAAGGAGGCGCGCACCGCAGCGCTGGCTCGCTACGACCAGCTGCTGGCCGAGTTGAAGGACGAGTGCCGGGCAGAGGGCGACAAGGTTCGTGCGCTCGGTGGGCTGTACGTGCTGGGTACGGAGCGCCACGAGAGCCGGCGCATCGACAACCAGTTGCGTGGTCGCTCAGGACGCCAGGGCGATCCCGGCGAGAGCCGCTTCTACCTCAGCCTCGACGATGAGCTGATGCGCCTGTTCGCCACGGGTGCGCTGTCGTGGGTCATGGGCCGCGCCCTGCCCGACGACGAGGCGATCGAAGCAAAGATGGTCACCAAGGCCATCGAGCGGGCCCAGACCACCGTCGAGCAACGCAACGGCGAGATCCGCAAGAACGTGCTGAAGTACGACGAAGTGATGAACGAGCAGCGCAAGGTGA
>JAENVT010000108.1 GCA_016650435.1 Ilumatobacteraceae bacterium | reverse complement strand
GTCGGGTCGAACCCGACCGACCCTCACCCGACCTTGGCGGCCACAACCTTGCCGAACTCGATGACCTCGGCCTGAATGGCTGCATCATCGTCGCCGGGCAGACTGCCGCTGATCACGATCTCCTTGCCACCACCAATATCGATGTGGAGCTGCGCGGCCGCGTTGTAGTACCAAGCGGCGTCGCCCACTCCATCCACTTTGACGACGTCGGGAAAGACCTTCTTTTCATCGTCGTAGCTGATATAGCCGCCACCAAGTGTGATGCTGACGAAGGTTATTCCGGCCTCACCCGTCTTTGTCGTGCCGGAGATGTCGTAGTCGCAGCCGTCTTTGCTCTCGTTGAGAACCCCTGCCGTGGCGGTTCCCCCGAACGCAGCAGCAACATCGTCGGCGGTCACCGCCGCGCATAGATCTCCCGTGGTCCCGGTGGCGCCGCCTCCATCATTGGAACCATCCGTCGCCGGCGACGTTGTGGCGGTTGCGCCGCCCGCAGCGGTGGCCTCGGTCGGAGTTCCCCCCGCAATGTCCGCTGTTGTCACCGCCGCCGAATCGTCTGCCGAGGTCGTCGTGGTCGACTTCTTCGAATCGCTCGAACACGCTCCGAGTACCAACAGCAGACCAATGGAGGCAAGCCCGAGTCGTGTCATCCAACTGTTCTAGCACCTGGAGTCTGGCACCTCGACGACAAGCGACGATCGGTATGAGTCCCCTGGCGTGGAATCCAGTACGACGTGACCGCGTAGTGACCGAAGACTCGTGACTCGTCGGCGTCGACGCGTGTCTCGAGGCGACATCCCGCCTGCGACTTGGTTCGAGACCACACGCCAGGCGCTTCCCGCCTGCTCGAGCTCACGCGCGAACCGAGCAGTTCCGTAACGACGGGTCCAATCGGCCTCGTGAAGGATGAAGTCGATCGCGTCCAGACCAATGTTCTCGATCTTGAGGAAATATTGGATGAGTTGGAAGAGGGTCGACGCTCCGGTACCAGGAGACGGTCGTCGCTGGCACGCAGCCGATCGAGGCGGCGGTTCTCGGTGACCAGCTCGTTGGTCGGGACTGGAAGACCGGTGAGCTGTTCATGGCTCGCGTGAGCAGTCGCCGTGCGCCTCGTCGGTGGTGGGGTGGTCGGCGGTAGATCGCGATCAATAGCGTGCTCAGCAACACGCTCCGAGTACGCAGAAAGTACGCAGCTTCTGCGGACTCGGGACTACTCGGCGGACAGCAACAGACGCGAAAGACCAGGTCAGCGCGCTTTCTACCCAACTGTCCAGTCCGCGAAACCGCTGCTACACGTTGAAGCGGAACTCCATCACGTCGCCGTCGATGGGGTGGTAGTCCTTGCCTTCGATTCGGATCTTGCCGACGTCTTTGGCCTTGGCCCAAGTGCCGAAGTCGAGCAGTTCGTCCCAGTGGATCACCTCGGCTTTGATGAAGCCGCGCTGGAAATCAGTGTGAATGCGACCGGCGCATTCCGGTGCGCTCGAGCCGGCGTAGAACGTCCACGCCCGCGTCTCTTTCTCACCCGTCGTCAGGAACGTGCGTAGACCCAGCAAGTGGTAGGCGCTGCGAACCATGCGGAACAATGCGCCCTCGCCGAGGCCGAAACCCTCGAGCATCTCGGCACGCTCGACAGGGTCGACGATGGTTGCCGCCTCGGCCTCGAGCTGCACGCACATGCCGATGACTTCGACGTTGTCGCCGGCGGAAGTGAACTCGTCGCGCACTCGTTGCTCGACCTCGGGAATGCGATCGAGATCGTTCTCTCCGACGTTGACGACGGCGAGCACCGACCGATTGGTCAACAGGAAGTACGGCAGCAACTGCTCGCGATGTTCGGGTTTCAGGCCGGCGCGATACAGCGGTCGACCGTCCGACAACGCGTCGTACGCGGCCTGCAACGAGTCCAACTCGGCCAGCGCTGTCTTGTCGAGTTTCGACTGACGGGTCGCCTGCTTCAACCGCTTCTCGACCGTCTCGAGGTCGGCCAGTGCCAATTCGATCTCGACAACTCGGAGATGTTCGATCGGGTCACTCGGTCCAGTTACGTCGTCGTCTTCGAAGGCGCGCAGCACCAAGACAATCGCATCGACCTCGCGAATGTTGGCGAGGAACTTGTTGCCCAGACCTTCACCCTTTGACGCGCCTTCGACGAGTCCGCCGATGTCGACGACCTGTACAGCGGCGTGCACGATGGACTTCGACTTGCTCATCGCTGCGAGGCGATCGACACGCTCGTCGGGAACCTTGGCGACGCCGATGTTGGGATCCTTCGTGGCAAAGGGGTACGGCGCAGCGAGTGCGCCTCCACCAGTGAGGGCGTTGTACAGCGAGCTCTTGCCCGCGTTGGGAAGGCCAACCAGGCCGAAGCGTTCCATAGCGAAGGTGTGAGGCTACCCCGCACGATTTCCGCTCGGCCGTTGTCGTCGTCGATCTCTGTCGCGTGAAGAAAGTTCTCGGCGTCGTCTTCGTGGCCATGGTGGTCTCGGTGCCGCCGACCGCCGGCGCCGGTCAATTGGGCACCCAGATGCCGTCGAACTGCGTCGCCCACATCAGCTTCGACGGCAGTCCCGATCTGGTCGACGACTATCGCTGCGCGGGTATGGCAATCGAGTTCCACACCGCCGGTGTCGCGTTGTCGCCGGGCCCGATCTGGGCCGGACAGTGGTTGTTCAGGGACGAGGTAGGCCAGTTCCGAGTCGGCTCGTGCACGTTCAACCGCGGCATCCACCCGAACATCGACTCACCGTCAGCCATCGTCGCTCAGCAGTTCCCGAACGATCCGACGGGAGCGAAAGGCGCCTACCTGACATGGGGATATGGAGACACCACCGACAACTTGATGGCAGCAGCGATGTGGGCGGTGTTCCACTACTACGCCCAAGACGCCGCGGGTACCAGACGTGCAGCCAACGGAGCCGCGCCGCTCATTCCGTCGCTCGACATGGTCGCCCGAGCCAGCGGACGCGACGACATACAGGCGCTCGCGATCGCGCTCGACGCCGAAGCCGCGCTGTTCGCCGGAACCTGGACGATCTCCGCAGCAGTCGATGTTTCCGGCCGGATCGAGGTGCGGGTGTTCGCGGGCCCGCAGCCTGTTCTCGGAGCAAGAGTGACCCTGCTGATGAGCGGCCAGGACTCGCCGACAATCGTGGAAACCGATACGGCCGGATTGGCGCGAGCAACGGTGCCGATCGCTCCCGGAACCGCCACAGTCGTTGCAACCACGTCGAGCCCCGGACCTGCCACCGTCTATCGCGGCAGTCCAGCGGGACCAGATCCGCAGGGCGCGCAGCGTTTGGTCACCGGCGGCCAACCAAGGACCATCTCTGCCACTGCAACGGTCGATGTACCAGCGCCGCCAACCACGACGGCGACAACATCGACGACACCGCCGCCCACCACCACAACCACGACGTTGCCACCGACGTCTACATCGACCACCACAACGACGCTGCCAGCGACGACGTCTACATCGACCACGGTGCCGCAATCCACCACATCAACGACGTTGCCGCAGACGACGACCACGACCGTTCCAACGGAGACCCCCACAACGACCCTCCCGCCAGCGACGACTACGACCCTGTTGCCACCGGAGACCACCACCACGGCAGTCCTCACTCCCGTGATCGAAGTCTCACCACCTGCCCCACCGTTGCCGAAGACCGGCAAGGCCTCCGACCTCATTTCGTACCTCGGCACCTCGTTGTTGGTCGCCGGGATCGGGGTCGTCGGCGTCGCCAGCCGCCGGCCCATCGTCGCAAGGCCCGCGCCGCGATAGCTCATCTACACTCGACGGGATGACGCCGGTCGAAGCTCTTGAACGTGTGGTGCACTACCTGGATCGGGCGCACGAGACCGGATTCAAGACGAAGGCATTCGTCAGGGCGCTCGAGGTCGTACGGGGGATCCCGATCGAAGAACTGGAGACACGGGCCGAAGCCGGCACGTTGACCGATCTCGAGGGAATCGGGGACTCGACAGCACGGCTGATCTCCGAGGCGTTGCGCGGCGACACGAGCTACATCGAGAAGATGGAGGCCGAGACCGAGATCAAAGTGACAGACAAGGGGGCCCGCTACCTGGCTGCGCTGAAGGGCGACTGCCACCTGCACAGCCGTTGGAGCGATGGGGGAGCAACCATCGAGGCGATGGCTCGCACGGCGAGAGGTCTCGGCCACGACTACATGGTGCTGACCGATCACTCGCCACGACTGACGATCGCCCACGGATTGAGCAAGGAGCGTTTGGAGCAGCAACTTGCCGACGTGGCGACGCTCAACGAGAAGATGGCGCCATTCCGGATTCTCACCGGAATCGAGGTCGACATTCTCGAAGACGGCTCGCTCGACCACGACGACGATGTGCTCAGTCAGCTCGATGTCGTCGTGGCCAGCGTCCATTCCAAGCTGCGGATGGAGCGCCAGCCGATGACCGAGCGCATGGTACGGGCGGTCGCTTCGCCGCACGTCGACATCCTCGGTCATTGCACCGGGCGGATGATCGGCAAGCGCGAGCCGTCGACATTCGACGCCGACTATGTGTTCGCCGCCTGCGCCCAGTTCCACACAGCGGTCGAGATCAACTGCCGTCCCGAGCGGCTCGATCCGCCTCGCCCGTTGCTGACGTTGGCGATCGACTACGGGTGCTACTTCTCCATCGACAGCGACGCCCACGCCACCGGGCAATTGGAATGGCAGCCCCACGGCTGCAACCGTGCTGCCGAATGCGAGGTACCGCTCGAGCGAGTGATCAACACTTGGGCCGTCGACGACCTGCTTCGCTGGGTGCAGGCAGCCTGACCCGCCGCTAGCCTGGCTCCCCATGTCGAAGAAGACCAAGAAGAAAAAGGCGCGCATGCGCCGATCCAAGGCCAATCACGGCAAGCGTCCCAACATGGGACGTGGCTGAGCCAACGATCCCCCCTGCATCTGCACCTGCGACGCGGCGTGGCGCCGATGTCGAGGTGCTGCACGGCGTTTCCGTCGCTGATCCATATCGATGGCTCGAAGACGGTGAATCCGAAGAAGTCGCGGCCTGGGTAGCTGCACACAACGAACGAACCCGACAGGCGCTCGAAGCCCGGCCGATCTGGAGCCAGTGGCACGAGCGCCTTTCCGCGCTCACAGCGCTGCCCACGGTTGCCAGCGCAGCGGTGCGCGGTGAGAAGCTGTTCGTCCTCGGACGTGCGGCCGGTGCCGATCAGTTCTCATTGGTGGTGCAATCTGCTGTCGACCGCGGCAAACGTTCACGGACGCTGCTCGATCCAGCCGAGCGCGCTGCCGATGGCGCCGTCGCCATCGACTGGTACGAGCCCTCGCCAGATGGTTCCTTGGTAGCAATCGGTCTCAGCGAGGGTGGCACGGAAGAGAGCACGCTGTCGGTGATCGAGGTAGGCACGGGCCAGCACCTCGCCGACTCGATCCCAAACACCCGCGCTTCGTCGATCGCCTGGCTGCCCGACAACTCCGGGTTCTGGTACCTCCGCTATCCACCGGGAAATCCGTACGAACGTCACGTCTACTTCCATCGACTCGGCACGGACCCCGCCGACGACCCGGTCGTGTTCGACGATCTACCGACGCCTGAGAGCTGGCCCGATGTCGTCGTGAGCGACGATGGTCGCCACCTCCTGGTGCAGATGCTCGTCGGCTGGGGGCGCATCGACGCCAAACTGCTCGACACGGCTACGAGTAAATGGCGCGACGTCATCAGCGGAGTCGAAGCGAAGTCGTCGTTCTTCTTTCACGCCGGCGAGTTGTACGGAGTGACTTCGCGGGACGCGCCGAAGGGTCGTGTCTTCGCAGCATCGCTCGACACTCCATGGGAGTGGCGAACCGTCGTGGCCGAACGCGATGTCGTGGTCACCAGCGCGGCCAGTCTTGGCGATCAACTTCTGGTGGTGTCGAGCTCGGCTGCAGTCGACAGCGTCGAGGTGTGGAACACCGACGGCACTCTCGCCTCGGCGATCGACGAGCTCGAGTTGATCAGTGTGCAGTCGGTCGACACCGGCGGCGAAGTTGCCTTCGTTGCGGTGGGGTCGTTCGATGCACCTCCCACGCTGTATCGCGTCAACTCGGGTCGCGCTGAACGGTGGTCGGCGGAGCTCGACGCGTCGGTGTTGCCAGCGCTGACCGTCACGCAGACGACGTACCCTTCGATCGACGGCACGTCCATCGGGCTGTTCGTCATGCATCGTTCCGACGTCGAGCCCTCGAAGCAGACTCCCCTGCTGCTCACCGGTTACGGCGGGTTTGCGATCTCCGAATCGCCGTCGTGGTTGGTGCGCGCTGCAGCGTGGTGCGCGGCCGGTGGCGTGTTCGCGGTGGCAGGTCTACGCGGCGGCTATGAACATGGCGAGGCGTGGCACTTCGCCGGTCGAAAGGCGCACAAGCAGAACGTCTTCGATGACTTTCATTCGGCGGGGGACTGGCTCGTCGAGCACGGTTACACCTCTCGAGATCGTCTGGCGATCGAGGGTGGATCGAACGGCGGCCTATTGATGGGCGTCGCCATCACGCAGCGTCCGGATCTGGCCCGGGCGGTTCACTGTGCCGTGCCGCTCCTGGACATGATCCGTTTCCCACGGTTCCTGATTGCCCGCCTGTGGACCGACGAATACGGCGACCCCGACCTAGCCGAGGAATTTGCATGGCTGAATGCCTACTCGCCGTACCACCACGTCACCGACGGCGCCGCGTACCCTGCTGTGTTGTTCACCACGGCCGAGGGTGACTCGCGAGTCGACCCGTTGCATGCCCGCAAGATGGCGGCGATGCTGACAGCAGCAAGCTCTAGTCAGGACGATCACCCGATCCTGTTGCGACAAAGTGGACGCAGCGGTCATGGGCAGGGCAAGCCTGCCAACATGCGCGTCCGCGACGACGCCGATGTGCTGTCGTTCATGTGTTGGCAGCTGGGCGTCGAGTCGATGATCGACTCTCACTTGTAGTCTGGCGGTTCATGCGGCGCGGATATCAGATGTTCGTACGCTCCGTCGCCATTGTGGCAATTCTCCTCGTCGTGGCGCAGTGCGGCGACTCGCCGGACTCGACAACCGCGCCGACAAGTGTCGCCGGGACGATCATTGTCGATACCACTTCGTCCGGTAGCTCGAGCTCGATCGCTCCGACTGCAACGGTTGTCGAAACCACAAGCACGGTTGTCGAAGCGACACCGACGACGGTGCAGGTGACGACTACGACCCTGCCCGAGCCGACAACGACGACCGTCGCGGTACCGGTCATCGATCCCAATTGTCCGACCACCCCGCACGCTGCAGTGATCGACCGAGACCGGCAGCGGGTCTATTTGTGCGACAACGGCGTGGCCCAACCGGAGTTCGTTGTCACGACGGCGATCGGCCAGCCCGATCCTGGCACGTATCCGGTCTACGCCAAATCGATGCACGCATCGTCACGAATGGGCGGACACTTCAGCACGATGACCCACTTCGTAGCGTTCACCCATGGCGAGGAAACGGGTGCGCGTGTTGCATTTCATACCGTGCCCATTTTGCGAAACGGTGAGTACGTGCAGCCGCTCGCGTCGGTTGGGACACAACTGCACTTCGGTGATACATCGGGCTGCATCCGGGTGCTGCCCGAGCAGGGTCCAGTGATCTGGGACTGGCTGCAACGCGGTGACGAGGTGCGGGTCATCACCTGATCACGGGTCGATCTCGTCGTCGCCTCCGCGCAGGTAGCTCTGGCCTTCGAGGCACTCGCCGCGATACGGGCACCAGCGACACGACGTGCCTGGCTTCTTTACGGCGACCTCGCCTTCGATCTGCAGCTGGATGAGTCGGTGGATGCCGTCGAGCGTTCGCCGCAATGCGGCGCGGAGCACACCTTCGGTCACGTCCTCGACGATCGGTTCGGCGGAATCGAGGTAGAAGGTGGCCAGCTTGCGCGGCGGCACGTCGCGAACGAGGGTTTCGACGAGCGCGTAGAAACGCAGGTCTTCGCGATGACGCTGGCTGACCCGGCCGGTCTTGAGATCGATGATCACCTTGCGACTCTCGCGACCGCTGGGTCGACCCATGACGAGATCGACTCGCGCTCGCAGGAGGATTGGGTGGTCTAGCGGCCATTGTGCAGCGGCTTCGGTCGAGGGATTGCTGCGGATGTCGAGCGGTGGGAAGCACTCGGAGAATTTGCTGACCCGCTCGACCGCCCCGCCGCGGAGGTCGGCCTCGTCACCCGGCGACAACGCTGCGATCCATCGCCCGAAGTCGCGCTCTTCGTCGCCGAGTCGCGCCAACGCCTCGTCGACCAGTTCGCGCGGACTCGGTTCGCCGCGCCAGTTGAGCATCAGCTGGATTGCCTTGTGCGCCACTTGACCTCGTGCCCGGGCGGGAGTCCATTCGAAGTCATCTGGTGCAAGGAAGTGCACCTCGCAGTCGTGCACGCTGGCGAGCGTGTGCTTGGTGACGAACAGCGTGTTGCCATCGAGCCGCTCGCTGAAGTGGGCGAACGCTTCGTTGGCCTGGTCGCGCAGGTCGGCGACCACGGCCGCGTCGAACACCATCGGCTCTGCCGAACGCCGTAGGAGCGCGAGCGTGCGCTGCTGAGCGGGGTTGAGTTGCGGGGGTTCGTCCACGAACGTCGACACTAACGAAGGGGTGTCACAACCGGGGTGTAACACCCCTGCGCGACACTGCTCGTATGCCTGTCAGCAACACCTCTGTCGACTTTGCCAACGCCGCCCGCACCATTGGTCGCGAGGTGCGTCGTCGTGGCTTGCTCGCGCCGGGGTTTCGTTGCCCGCCACGCATCGCCGGCGTCGATCGTTCGGTTCGGCGCGTCGCCACCGGCGCAGTCATCTCTGTGCAGCTGAAGGGCCGACCATGGGCGGCAATCGTCGGCGACATGATCGAGGGGGTGATTGTCACCAATCAGCTACAGCCACCGCGGTCTGACCGTCTGCGGGCCGAACTGTGGCAGGCGCTGGGGTTCGAGCCCCGACTTCGTTCGGTCGCCTAATTGCCGATGGCGATGATCCACACCACCGTGGTGTCGGGCGGCACATCGACCTTGGCACTCTGCAACGCCTCGTCGTCAAAACTCTTCGGCCCGAGCGCTATTACCGCCATCGTCCTGTTCTGCCCGTCGCTATAGACACCTTGGGCAGTGTCGCTGCTCGGAAACAGCGGCGGCGCGTCGAACTCGTCGAGCCCCGCATCACCGAACGCTTTCGTGTAAGCGGCGACGGCGTCCTTGGCGCTCAGTGCCGTTGTACGCAGCTCGCTGAACACCTGAGTCGGCTCTGCCCCAAGAGCCGCGGCCACCGCCGGCAGACTGGCGACATCCGACATCCCCGTGGGAACCGGCAGCGCATCCCACCAATCCGGTTTTGGAATCACCGGATTTGGGTCGCACACCGTGTCGGCACCGGGCAGCTTCAGGTCCGCCAACAGCGACCCTTCGATGTCGGTCACGCAATTGCTCACCAGCAATTGACCGTGGCCCTCGCCGGTGAAGGTGACGAGCCGGGCGTTCGGCCCGAGTTCGCCGACCATCTTCTTCGCCCAACGAATTGGTGTCGCCGGGTCGTTGGCTCCGCCGACCAGCACAATAGGGCCGTCACCGGTGTAGGAGATCTTGTCGGGTTTGACATCGCCGACCAGCTTGCTGCAACGCTCCGCTTCCGATGTCACGTCTGCTGCCGTGGTGTCTTTCGCGAATCGAGGAGCCTCGGTGCGCAACGTTGCGGCTAATGCCTCGGGATCATCGGGCAACGGTGACCCAATTCCGCTCGCACACGAAATGATCGGGAACGATTGGAACAACGTCGTGAACGTCCCCTTATCGTCGCGACCGTTGTATGAATCGGCGAGGGCGAAGATGCCGGCAGGATCTCCCGCTTCGGCCTTGTTCAGAGCCTGACCCAGCACCGGCCAGTCGCTCTTGCTGTAGAGCGCCGCTGTGGTCGCGGTTTCCATCGTGGCGTTGTTGGCCACGCGCCCATCCGAGCCGGTGATGGAGGTGTCATCGAGTTTTTGTCTCAGCGCATCCCATCGAGCGCCGACATCGGCGGCGTTGAACTCGCATGTTGTGTCGCTTTGACACCACGCCGCCCAGTTGTTGAAGGCGCCTTCGAACCCGACCAGCTGAGTCTCGAATGCCTGCTGCACCGTGTCGCCGTTCGGCTCGACGACCGAGTCGAGCACCATCGCTCGCACCCGATCAGGGAACATCGTTGCGTACGTTGCGCCGAGGTAGGTGCCGTACGAGAGACCGAGCACAGAGATCTGGTCGTCGCCGAGCGCTGCTCGTAGCGCGTCCATATCGCGTGCGGTGTTCGCGGTGGAATAGAAACGCAACGTGTCGCCGTACTTCTGTTTGCAGCCGTCGACAAAACCCGTGTCAGCCTCATCCTTCAGGGCCTGTTCTTCGGGTGTGTCGGGTGTGTCGTCAACGTAGAGATGCTGATCCTCGAACTGGTCGGAGACGCAGTGAAGCCCGCCCGATCGATCGACTCCACGCGGATCGAAACCGATCAGATCCAGCGTCGAGATTCCGAGGCCCTGGGCGATTGCACTGCCGCTGAACCCGATCGGGTCGAAGCCCGAGCCGCCCGGCCCTCCCGGGTTGAACAGCACAGCGCCGGTGCGATCTCCGGAGGCCGGATACTTGATCAGCGCCATGAGAAGGCTGTCGCCGCTGGGGTTGTCGTAGTCGAGCGGCACTTTCAATGTCGCGCACTCGAGCGACGGGTCGACGGCACTCGAGTCGGTGCATGGCGCCCAGTTGAGTGTGTCGTTGCCGGGCGCGGAGGTGTTGCCCGGCTCTGTCGTATCGGCTGGCCCGTTGGTGCCGGCCGGCGCACTCGTGTCGGTCGGATCGCTGGGTGGCACTGACGCGCCAATCGGATCGACGCGACTCGTGTGCACCTGCGCATTCGTCCCGCACGCGGTGAACGCGATCATGGCCACCAGAGCCAGTGGTCGACGTCCGGTCCGCATCGTTCGTCACGCTAGGCCACGTCGACGATCGCACCGTTTCAGGTTGAGCCATTTCCGATCCGGGCGCCATCCTCGCCCATCGGCCGGCGTGACTGATCAACGCTGGCGCCCAGATCCCAATGAACCAGCATCAACCGCGGTCACCGATGCGAATAGCCTGATCCTGCTCACCTGCCCGGGTGGTGGAATTGGCAGACACGGGGGGCTTAAACCCCCCTCTTCTTCGGGAGGTGCGGGTTCGATCCCCGCCCCGGGCACGCATCTACCAGGGTAAATACGCTCTGTTCGTTTAATGATCGTTCAGTGGACGGGCTGACGCGCACGGGCTGTTCGGTGGTGATGACTGACGTGCCCGTGGAGGGACTCGCCTCGGCTCGCGAGCGCGGCCAACGCGAGGGTCTCGATGCTCGGACATGGCCGGTGAATGCGAGTGCGCGTGACCTCCCGTTCCCTGCGGAGACATTCGATGCTGTGGTTTACACCGATGTGCTGTGTTGACTGCGGCCAAAGCTCTCCGTGTTGAGGGCATCCTGGCGGTTACTTCGACGAGGCGGTCGTACCGCGTTCCACACGATCTACACGGCTCCGGGGCTCGATCGGCGCGCTCGGGCGCGTGCGCACCGGTCAGGACCGTGGGCGGTGGCGTCGATGGATACTCCCCTGGAATTGCTGCGACGAGCGGGGTTTGTTGATGTCTCCGAACTGGACGGCACGGAAGAGTTTCGCGCCGTCGCCACCGAGTGGATCGATCAGTGGGACGAGCACCGAGACTCGTTGACCGCGCTCTACGGCGAACCCGAGTTCGAGAGCCGTCAGCACGACCGGCGCTTGCAGCTGCACGCCGTCGAAGACGGTCTCTTGCGCCGATCGCTATTCCTCGGCAGCCGTCCCAGTTGCTGATCGCGGTCGCTTCTGCTCTCCGGATCGATGAGCTGCTCTGCGACCTAGATTTACTGCGTGGAGGAAACCAGTCGACACACGACGCAGCGCACGGATGGACGTGGTGCGCCCTTTCCGCCGTGCTGTTCGGCGCGGCGACCCCGGCAACCAAACTGGTCGTCGATCACGTCGGCGCAGTCACCTTGGCCGGTCTGCTCTACCTCGGTGCTGCGGCCGCCGTTGCCCCGTTCGCGCTCCGCGAACAACGATCGACTGCTTCGGTTCGTCAGCCACCCGATAGATCCGAGTGACCCTCACCATCGCCCGGGGACCATCGAGGTTCTCTCGGGGACGCAGCACCGGCACCTCGTTCTCAGTCACGAGCACGAGCACCTCCCCGACATCCACCACCGCCACATCGACTAGCCAAGCAGCCGGCTCGAGCTACGCCGTCAGTCGGCATCCTCGACCTGGCGCACCCGCAAACGCCCGCAGATTCAGGGCGCGCGTGACGGGCTGTAGCTGCGTTACTTCTCGTTTGGTCGGTGGTTGAGGGCGTCGAGGCGCTGTCGGTAGTCGTCGGGTTCGATCTCGCCGCGGGCGAGTCGTTCGGCGAGAAGCTCTTGTGGTGTCTGTCTCGCGGGCGGAGTTGGCGCGCCGGGTGTCTGTGGGTGTGGGGTGTGGTTGCCGTGTCGGACGAGTGTGATACCGACCCAGATGAGTCCTCCCAAGATGGCGAACATCATGATCGACATCCACCACCAGCTTCCGCCGTCCATGCCGTTCCAGTTTCCGTTGTTCATGACGTGTCTCCTTGTTCGTTTCGCTGTGATCTGGACGGCCGTCTGGCCGGGTTCTCGCGCATATCCGGACTGACGTCAGCTGCGCACGAGCCGGGAGATGGCTTGCACGGCTTCGGTGAGCTTGGCGTCGCGTTCTCCATCGTCGCCTTGGGCGGCGGCTTGTACCACGCAGTGGCGGAGGTGTTCATCGACGAGGCCGATGGCGACGCTCTGCAGGGCAGCGGTGACCGAGGACAGTTGGGTGAGCACGTCGATGCAGTACTCGTCGGCTTCGATCATGCGTTGCAGTCCCCGTACTTGGCCTTCGATGCGGCGCAGACGCAGCAGGTAGTCGTCTCGGTTCATTGTGTAGCCGCGCATCTGGGTTGTCCTGTTCAACTCGGGTCGTCGAGATCAGTCGCGGCTCGGCGGTGGCCGACAACCGAGACTGGTCGCTCCCGTGGGCTGGTGGGCGAGTCGGTCGTGCGGGTCGGGTCGTGTTCGCAGCCATGACCGGTGTGGTCGTCCTGGCCGTGGGTGCCGGCCATGCCGCGCATCATCATGAACATCATCAGCGGGCAGGCAAGGAAGATGGCGAACGGCAGCACTGTGGCGAGCGGGGCGCCGAAGGCGATCACTACAGCGGCTAAGGCTGCTGCGCCGATCATGTAGGGGAACATCCGGTTTGAGTGCATCATCATGCGTCTCT
>JAENVT010000107.1 GCA_016650435.1 Ilumatobacteraceae bacterium | reverse complement strand
CGTGCCGGGAGCGAGTGAGTCGGAGAGGATGCAGCGCGACATCGTCGAACAGCCGGATCAACTCGTCGGTTCGATAGATCGACAACGCCGCGGCGAAACGCTCACCAGTGTCCCATCCGTGGGTGCGCCAGTGCTCGTTCGCGACGCGGATCGGATCGACGACTACCACCAGCTCACCCGCACTCGCCTCATTTCCCTCGCAGCAGCGACCCGACGAGTCCGGCGGGCATCGACCTGCATAATACCCGGGGCCAAATGCCAATCAGTTGCCAAAGCGAAAGCCGGCCCGAGAGGCGCCCGATTTGCTCCGATATCCCGATGGTCGGATACACCGACTACATTTCTGTTCGAGAGCGCCGAAGTCCAGGGGTATGGCGCAAATAGCCGACGCAATGCGTCGCCGGAAGGAGGATCATGCCGTTGAACGATGCGCTCACCGAGTTTCTCACCGAGATGGCTGCTTCGGGGGCCAAGCCGATTCACGAGAGCACGCCCGAGGAGGTCCGTGGCCTGACGGCGCAGCTCGCCGGCCTGTACGGAGCCGGGCCCGAGATGGCTCGGGTCGAGGATCATCGCATCTCCGTCGGTGACGGGGCGACGATCGCGGCACGGGTGCTGGTGCCAGAGGGAACGCCCCGCGGCGTCTTCATCTACTACCACGGCGGAGGGTGGGTGATCGGAGGCGACATCGACGAGTTCGACACGCTCGGTCGCAAGATCGCCGCGCGCACCAACTGCGCTGTGGTGCTCGTCGACTACCGGCTCGCGCCGGAGCATCGCTACCCCATCGCGGTCGACGACTCCTACGCCGCGCTCGAGTGGGTCAGCGCGCATCTCACCGAGATCGCCGGGGCAGACGTGCCGATCATCGTCGGTGGCGATTCAGCCGGCGGAAACCTTGCGGCAATCATGGCCCAGCGCAGCCGCGACCGAGGCGGCCCGCCGATCGCTCTCCAGGTTCTCGTGTACCCGGTGACCGACGCCAATATCGACAACGCGTCGTACACGAACGACGAGAACCAGTTGCTGCTCTCGCGGGACGGCATGGTCTGGTTTTGGGATCACTACCTGCCCGAGGTCGAGCGACGCAAGGAGATCGATGCCTCCCCGTCACAGGCTGCCGATCTTTCGGGTCTGCCACCGGCCATCGTCATCACCGCCGAATACGACGTGCTGCGCGACGAAGGCGAGGCGTACGCCGACCGGCTGGCCGCGGCCGGTGTAGCCGTCGATCGGCATCGCCATTCCGGCCAGATGCACGGCTTCTTCACGTTGCTGATGGTGCCTGGCCACGAGGACGCCATCGAGCAGATCGCCGCAACGATCGACACCCACCTCTCTGCGACAGCCCGGACCTGAGGAGACGAACCCATGACTGATGTGCACGAAGCTTCACGCCTATCCGGCAAGCCTGCCGCCGTCGACACGTACGACGCCGTCATCGTCGGTGCCGGCTTCGCCGGCATGTACATGCTCCACAAGCTCCGCGGCCTCGGCTTCTCGGCCATCGTATACGAGGCGGCCGCCGACGTCGGTGGTACGTGGTTCTGGAACCGCTACCCCGGCGCCCGGTGCGACGTGGAGAGCATCAACTACTCGTACTCGTTCGACGCCGACCTCGAGCAGGAGTGGGACTGGTCCGAACGCTATGCGACGCAGCCCGAGATCCTGCGCTACGCGAATCACGTCGCGGAGCGATTCGACCTGAGACGCGACATCAAGTTCTCGACGCGGGTCACCGCGGCGAGCTTCATCGAGTCGTCACAACGTTGGACCATCGCGACCGATCGCGGAGACGATGTCTCCGCTCGGCACTTCATCATGGCCGTCGGTTGCCTGTCGACCTCGAAGACGCCGGAGATCCCGGGCATCGAGACATTCCAGGGCGACTGGTACCACACCGGGCACTGGCCGCACGAGGGTGTCGACTTCACGGGCCAGCGTGTCGGCGTCATTGGTACCGGATCGTCGGCCATCCAGTCGATTCCGATCATGGCCGAACAGGCCACCCACCTCACTGTTTTCCAGCGGACGCCGAACTTCAGTCTGCCGGCGAAGAACGCCGCGCTCGACCCCGATGAGTTCAAGGCGCTGAAGGCGCGCTACCCCGAGCACCGCAACGAGGCACGAGTGTCCGGGTTCGGAGTCCCCAATCCGGCACCGGAGAAGTCGGCTCTCGAGGTCAGCGACGAGGAGCGTCGAGAGACGTACCGCGCGGGGTTCGAGAAGGGCAGCCTCGTTGGGATGCTGCTCTCCTACAACGACCTCATCACGGACAAGGCGGCCAACGACACCGCAGCCGAGTACGTCCGCCAGCGGATCCGCGACATCGTCGTCGACCCGGCAGTCGCCGAGAAGCTCGCTCCAAAGGACCACCCGATCGGAACGAAGCGGCCGTGCCTCGACACCAACTACTACGCGACCTTCAACAGGCCGAACGTCGAGCTGATCGATCTCCGCGCAACGCCGTTGGTCGAGGTCACCGAGCGAGGGGTCCGCACATCCGAGCGCGAGTTCGAGTTCGATAGCATCGTGTTCGCCACCGGGTTCGACGCCATGACCGGGTCGCTGGTGGCATTCGACATCAAGGGCAGAGACGGCACGCTCCTCAAGGACAAGTGGGCGGCCGGACCGCGGACCTACCTCGGCTTGACTACGGCCGGGTTCCCGAACCTGTGGATGATCACGGGTCCCGGCAGTCCGTCGGTTCTGAGCAACATGATGATCTCGATCGAGCAACACGTCGACTGGATCGCCGAGGCGATGGCCTACCTGCGCGACCACGATCAGCACGCGATGGATCCGACAGTTACGTCGGAGAACGAATGGACCGAGCACGTGACCGAGGTCGGCAACACGACGCTCTATCCGTCGGCCAACTCGTGGTACATGGGGTCGAACGTGCCGGGCAAGCCCCGGGTGTTCATGGCTTACATCGGTGGCGTCGGG
>JAENVT010000106.1 GCA_016650435.1 Ilumatobacteraceae bacterium | reverse complement strand
CCGGGTGCGTGTCCCAAGGGTCCAGATCGGGAACTGCCGGATCGACTCGACCTGTGACGACGAAACCAATGGCTACGGCGAACGCCAGGATGCTGATCCACTCGTTGACGCGTAGCCCGGCGATCGTGTGTGCGAAGTCGATGCGCATTCGCTCCACAGCGAAGCGGCCGGCGGCATATCCGGCGATGTAGACGGCGAACAGACGACCGGAACGCAGACGGCGACGACGTTCGACCAGTAACACGACGCCGACGACCGCGAGGTTCCACAACGACTCGTAGAGAAACGTCGGCTGGAATGTGGTGAAGCGCTCAAACCCCGCTGGCCGGTTGGCGACGTCGATTCTGACGGCCCAGGGCAACGTTGATGGGCGTCCGAACAGTTCCTGGTTGAACCAGTTTCCCCATCGCCCGATGGACTGGGCAAGCGGCAGCGCAGGGGCGACGACATCGAGGAGCAGGCGTAGTGCGAGCCCGCGACGCCTGGCGACGATGAGTCCGGTTCCGACCCCGGCGGCGATACCGCCGGGGATGCCGAGACCGCCGTCCCAGATCGCGAATGCTTTGAGGACGTGGTGGGTGTAGATCTCGTAGTCGGTGATGACGTGGTAGAGGCGTGCGCCGATGACGCCTGCTGGCACGGCCCACACAGCGAGGCTGCTGACGACACTCGGAGTTCCGGTGCGCGCTTCCCATCGCCGGTCGGACCACTTGGCGGCGACGATCACGCCGAGGGCGATCATCAGCCCGTATGCCCGGAGTTGCAGAGGTCCGATGTGGATGCCTTTGCCGGGCGGGCTGGGGATCGAGGCGAGCAGGCTGATCATCGTGTCGTCAGTGTGGCGGTGGTCGTCGGTGTTGGGGACAATGTGCGGCTCATCGGACGACCAGGAAGACGATCCCGAGGAGGCCGATGACGGCGCCGTAGACGCGCTCGAGACGTTTGGGCTCGGTTCGCAATGCGACGTTCGCGCCGAGGAACGACAGGGGTACCGAGGTCACGGCGAACACCGCAACGAGTGTCCAGTCGATGTGGCCGAGCGCGGCATGCACGACGGTGCCCGGCACGGCGAGCACGGTCGCAACCGCCAGCGATGAGGCGAACGCCGCCTTCACCGGCAGCCGCAAGACAGCGATGTACAACGGTGCGAGCAAGAACCCCCCGCTGTTGGCGAGCAAGCCGGACACGAGACCGATCGCGGTCGCTACTCCTGCGAGGAGCCAAGCGCTGTCACGCGGTGGTTCAACAGGATCTGATGGGTCCGTGTCACGCGCCACCAAAAACCGCAGACCAAGGACCACCAGGACACAGTCGGTGATCGTGACGAGGGCTGCGCCACCGATCCAACGAGTCGCGATCGCCCCCGCGATCGTCGCAGGAATGCCGAACCCGAGGCTCCATCGCACGATGCGCCAGTCGATCAACCTCGCCTTCCAATAGACCGAGCTCGCGGCCAGTGTCGAAGGAATCGTTGCCGGGAGTGGAGCAGCGACAGCAACAATTGCCGGAACGCCCACCGCTGCGAGCAACGGTGTGGCGATCGCCGATCCCCCCTTGCCGAACATGCCACCCAGAAACCCGATGACCAGCCCGATGCCGGCAGCAGCCAGCAACGTCACCGCAGGCGCTCGACAGACACAATCCACTCTCCGGTGAAAGGACGTTGTGACCAACCCATCTGCGCCTCTGGCTGCTATAGGCAGCGGCTATGTGGAGCGATGGCAGATGCCGCGGGCGATGACGCGAACGGGCGCCTGTCGTCACGACGAGCGGCACTGTTGCCTGGTGTCGCGGTATAGAGGGGCGTGCTCGCGCCGGCTCTGGTCGAGATCGCGATCGCCGCCGTCGGCGCCTCGTGGCCGGGTGATTTCGATGGCGGCGGACGCTCCGCTGCGCGTAGATCGACGACCGTGTCCGCCTCACGCATCTCGAGAGCGCGCACACTGCTCGTCACGATCGCGTGTCGAGTACGCCCCAACTTGGTGTCGATCGAGTCTCAAGTTCATTGCCCCGATAGATCGATCTGTGATCGGTGTATGGTCCACGT
>JAENVT010000105.1 GCA_016650435.1 Ilumatobacteraceae bacterium | reverse complement strand
CCGAAGCGCTCCGACGCCCCTTCGACCCAGCGCGGCCACCAATGCCCGGCGAATCTCGGATCGGCAAACCCCCCGTCATTTTCGAACCACTGCGGAACGATGCGTTCCAACAGGGTGAACTGCAGCCCGATGCCCAGCCCGGTTGCGTGCTGCAGCAGGCCGGCGTACCACTCGACCGCGTCACCATCGAATGCGCCGGCCTTTGGCTGCAACCACGACCAGTCGAGCGTGACCCGCACGGTTGGTGCGCCGAGGCCGGCGAGCAGAACGAGGTCTTCGTGGAATCGGTCGCGATCGAGACGGGAGTGAGGAACGACAGCGCCGCGGATCACGCGAATGGGCTGCGGGTCCACAGCTCGCCGGTGTCGGTGCTGGCCACCAGTTCGGGCTCGCCACCGAGCTCGACCACGTCGATCGGGCCAGGGAAGCCGCGCAGTTCCACCGGCTCGTGGGCATTGGCCGTGACACCTCGCGGTAGCCGTTCGATCTGCATCGTCGGCATCAGACACTCGAACGGGCCCGCTGCATCGCACAGCCGGGCGGCCATGTTGACCGCCGAGCCGATGTAGTCGTCGCCTTCGAACAGCAGGGCGTGGCCGGTGGCCATGCCGACACGCAGCGACAGCGGTGCGCAGACCTCGGCAGATCGGTGTTCGAGGTCGAGCGCAAAGGCGACCGCATTGCTCTGCTCGATCGACACGACCATGCAGCCGTCACCGAGCCACTTGGCGATGCGCACGCCGCGCTCGCTGGCGATCTCGCGGACAAGCGACCGGAACGCACTGAGAATCCGGCCGGCGGCGTCGTCGCCGAAGGCCGCTGTGTAGTTCGTAAAACCTGATAGATCGACGAATGAGAAGGTTCGGGGAACGCGCATGAAGTACCCCAAGGGTAGCCGGGCCGATCTTTCTGTAGGGTTCTCTTATGGCAGCCCGATTCACGTACTCGCGTTGGGACGGCACGCAGCGCGGCTTCGACCTCGATGCCGACGGCCTGTTCGACGAATTGACCGACGATCTGCTGTACCACGGCGATGTCAACTCGGCGTTGCGCCGAATGATGCAAGAGGGCATGCGCGACCGCAACGGCGAGCGCTTGCAGGGCCTTCGCGAGTTGATGGACAAGCTGCGCCAGCAGCGTCAAGACCGACTCGACCAGTTCGACCTCGGCGGGGTGTACAGCGAGATCGCCGACGAACTCAACGACATCGTCGACGAAGAGCGCCATGCGGTCGACAACGCGACACAGGCTGCCGAGCGCAGCGGCGACGAACGGCGAGCGCAGACGGCGCGCGACGCCGCCGCCGACCGCAACTTCCGCCTCGACATGCTGCCCGACGATCTCGCCGGAAAGGTCCGCGAGCTGCAGGCATACGACTTCGAGTCGGCCGAGGCCGCGCAGCGATTCGAGCAGCTGCTCGACAAGATCCGTCAACAGTTGACGCAACAGATGGTCGATCAGATGTCCGGTGCCATGCAGGGCATGACCCCCGAAGACCTGCAGCACATCAAAGACATGATGGCCGGCCTCAACGAGATGCTCGAAAAGCGCGAGCGCGGCGAGGATCCCGAGTTCGAGAAGTTCATGGCGGAATTCGGCGACTTCTTCCCGGAGAACCCAGAGACTCTCGACGAGTTGCTCGAGCAGATGGCCCGGCGGATGGCCGCCATGCAGGCGATGATGAACTCGATGACGCCCGAGCAGCGGGCGCAGTTGCAGCAGCTCAGCGACCAGTTGCTCGAAGACATGGACCTGCGTTGGCAGATGAGCCAGCTCGGCCAGAACCTGCAGTCGATGTTTCCGCAGATGGGCTGGGGACAGGGCTACCAGTTCGAGGGCGGCGACCCGATGGGCATGGGGCAGGCGATGCAGACCATGCAAGAGCTCGGTGACCTCGACCAGCTGGAGAACCTGCTGCGCAACGCCACCAGCCCCGGTGCGCTCGCCGAGGCCGACATGGACAAGGTCCGCGACCTGATGGGTGACGACGCCGCTCGGTCGTTGCAACGCCTTGCCGAGTTGACGAAGATGCTGCAAGACGCGGGATTGATCGAGCAGAAGGAAGGCCGGCTGGAGCTGACCCCGAAGGGGCTGCGCAAGATCGGCTCCAACGCCCTGCGCGATTTGTTCGACAAGCTGGCCAAGGACAAGGTCGGCCAGCACCAGATCGATCGCCTCGGCCAAGGCCACGAGCGCACCTACGAGACCAAGCAGTACGAGTACGGCGATCCGTTCAACCTCGATTTGCACAAGACCATTCGCAACGCGCTTCGCCGCAATGGAACCGGCACACCCGTGCGTCTATCGCCCGACGACTTCGAAATCGAAAAGACCGAGCACCTCACCAAGTCATCGACGGTGTTGATGCTCGACCTGTCGTTGTCGATGCCGATGCGCGACAACTTCCTTCCGGCCAAGAAGGTGGCGATGGCGTTGCATTCGCTCATCACCTCCCAGTTCCCACGCGACTACATGGGCATCGTTGGGTTCAGTGAGACGGCGCGGATCCTCACTGCTGCGCAGCTTCCCGAGGTGTCGTGGGACTTCGTGTACGGCACCAACATGCAGCACGGATTCATGTTGAGCAGGCGCCTGCTGGCCCGCCAGGGCGGCACGAAGCAGATCATCATGATCACCGACGGCGAGCCCACGGCTCATT
>JAENVT010000104.1 GCA_016650435.1 Ilumatobacteraceae bacterium | reverse complement strand
CTATCGCAGGCGTTCCGCCGTTCGCGGGCTTCTGGAGCAAGGACGACATTCTGCTCGCCGCCTACGACAAGAGCCCTGTGTTGTGGGCCATCGGTCTGGTGACAGCGCTGTTGACCGCCTACTACATGACTCGCCAAGTGATCATGGTGTTCTACGGCGAGGCGCGTTGGAAGGACGCGCACGAAGAGCACGGCGCGCACGGTGACTTCGAGCCGCACGAAAGCCCGGCGATCATGTTGCTGCCGCTCGTCGTGCTGGCTGGTCTGTCGATTGTCGGCGGCGGGCTCAACTTGCCCTTCAAACACAGCACAGAGAAGCTTACCCAATGGCTCGAGCCGGTGATCGGCGCACACGAGAGCACCACGGCGAAGGTGCCCCTTGCCGTGATTGCGACGGTCATCGCACTTCTCGGGATCGTCGCCGCAGTCATGGTCTACGCCAAACACAGAGCCAAGCCGATCGAACCGGCCGTGCTCGCCGAGGGCTGGTACTACGACGAGGCTGTCAGCAAGTTCATGGGTGGACCGGGGCGCGAAGGCTTCGGTGCCATTGCGTGGTTTGATGCGAACATCGTCGACGGCGCCGTCAACGGTGTAGGCCGTTTGGTGCGTGGCACCGCACAGCGAATCCGCACGGTGCAGAGCGGCAACGTGCGTAACTACGCGGCGGCCATCGGTGTCGCCGTGGTCCTCCTATTGGCATGGTTCGTCGTCGTGCGGGGCAACCGGTGATCTCCTTCCCGATCCTCACCATGCTCGTGCTGGTGCCGACCGCCGGGTCGATACTGGTGGCTGCATTCTCCAACCGCCGGCCGGAATGGGTGAAGCTGATCGCTCTGCTGACAAGCGTGCTGACGGGCGGTCTCAGCATCTGGGTCGTTGTCGCGTTCGACAAATCCAACGGCGACTTCCAATTCGTCAGCTTGCATTCGTGGATCAAGCCGTGGGGTATCTCGTGGCATCTCGGCATCGACGGAATTTCGCTGTTCCTCGTGCTGCTCACCGGCGTGCTGTTCCCGGTGGTCGTCGCGGGCACCGACCCGCATCACGATCACAAGCGCTACCTGTCGTGGATGCTGTTGCTCGAGGCCGGGCTGATGGGCAGCTTCATCAGCCTCGATCTCTTTCTGTTCTTCGTCTTCTTCGAAATCGTGCTCGTGCCGATGTACTTCCTCATCGCCGGCTGGGGATACGAGGGACGCGTCTACGCGGCAACGAAGTTCTTCCTCTTCACAATGGCCGGTTCGGCGGTCATGCTCGTCGGCATCATCGCCACGGCGTTCCTCGCGAAGGGCAATGGGCCGCTGACGTTCGATCTCATCGAAATCGCCAAAGCCGACTTTGCGCCTGCCACTGGCCGGTGGTTGTTCTTTGCCTTCGCTGTCGCGTTCGCGGTCAAGGTGCCTATCGTCCCGTTGCACACGTGGCTGCCCGATGCCCATACGCAGGCACCAACCGGTGGGTCGGTCATCCTCGCCGGCGTCATGTTGAAACTGGGCACCTATGGCCTGCTGCGGTTCGGCGTGTACCTGTTCCCCGAGGCCGCTCGATGGAGCCGCAGCCTGTGGCTGACACTCGCGGTCATCGGCATCATCTACGGGGCCATCGCGGCGACGATGCAGAAGGATCTCAAACGGCTGGTTGCCTATTCATCGGTCGCCCACCTTGGCTTCATCGTGCTGGGCATATTCGCCATGACGACGCAGTCGATCAGCGGTGGTGTCATGCAGAACATCAACCACGGTGTGTCAACCGGTGCGCTGTTCCTTCTGGTCGGCATGATCTACGACCGTCGACATACACGCGAGATCGGCGAGCTCAAAGGCTTGCAAAAGGTTGCACCGATCTTTGCCGGCGTCTTCATGGTGGTGATGCTGTCGTCGATCGGCGTTCCGGGTCTCAACGGGTTCGTGGGCGAGTACCTCGTATTGATCGGCTCGTTCCTGACCGCTCGGTGGTGGACGGTCGTGGCCGCAACCGGTGTCATTCTCGCCGCGTTGTACCTGCTGTGGGCCTACCAGCGAGTGTTCCATGGTGAACCGGACGACGCCAACAAGGGCTTCGCTGAACTGAGGGTGCGCGAGGCTGCTGTCTTGCTGCCCCTCGTCGGCGTGATCGTGTTCACCGGTCTGTATCCCAAGCCGATGCTCGATCGCATCGAGCCCAGCGTGAAGAAGTTGATCGAGCACGTCAGCGAGAAGACTCCGTATGTCGAACCGCAACCGATCG
The DNA here is from genome assembly GCA_016650435.1 of Ilumatobacteraceae bacterium. The sequence continues at coordinate 2,755 of JAENVT010000104.1, read as the reverse complement.
GAGCGACGCCGTGATCGCCGCCGACCCGACACTGATCGGCCCGTCGGTCGATTGGTTCGCGCTCAGCCCGATGCTGGTGCTGCTCGGCGCGGCGATGGTGCTGCTGGTCGTCGGCTCGTTGACGCCTCGGTGGCCGCGACATCTCTACGCGTTGTTCACCGCAGCCGCCGGCCTCGCAGCGATGATCCTGTGCTTCTTCTTGTGGCACGACATCACCAGTGGTGGCAACCGCACGCTGGTGGGCAACGCGCTGCGATTCGACATCTTCTCGATGATCATCACCATCACCATCACCGTCGCAGTTGTGCTTGTTGCTTTCGTCACCGACGACTACCTCCGTCGCGAGGAGCTCGAAGGACCAGAGGTCTACGCCCTGTACCTGCTCGCGGCAATCGGTGGCATCGTGATGGGATCGGCCAACGATCTCATCGTGTTGTTCCTCGGCTTGGAGATCATGTCGATTGCTTTTTACGTGATGGCCGCCAGCCATCGCAAGCGAATCGAGAGCCAAGAGAGCGGCATCAAGTACTTCATCCTCGGCGGCTTCTCATCGGCGTTCTTCCTCTACGGGATCGCGATGGTGTACGGGAGCGCCGGCAGCACCAACTTCAGCAACATCGTTGCGTCGTTCAACGCCAATGTCCCCGCGGTTCGCCACGACGCTTTCATCCTCGCCGGTGTCGCGCTGCTGATCGTCGGGCTGGGGTTCAAGACGGCGGCCGTTCCATTTCACTTCTGGGCGCCCGACGTCTACGAGGGTGCGCCGACACCGGTGACCTCGTTCATGGCGTCCGTCGGCAAGGTCGCCGCGTTCGGCGCGATGCTGCGGGTGTTGATCTTCGCCCTTCCACATTGGCGAGACGACTACCGCCCGATCGTGTGGACGATTGCGGTCTTGACAGTCGTCGTCGGCTCGACAATGGCGGTCGTGCAAACCAACGTCAAGCGAATGCTGGCGTTCTCGTCGGTCAGTCACGCTGGGTTCATCCTCATCGGCGTCGAGGCCGCCGCTCACCGCGCCGGCCAACCCGATGCCGGCGACGGCGTGCCCTCCGCGTTGCTGTACTTGCTGCTGTATTCGATCTTGGTCATTGGCACGTTCGCCGTTGTAACGATGGTTTCTCGCACCGGCGACAGCGCCACCGACTTGTCCTCGTTCCGTGGTCTTGGTAAATCGCACCCGGTGCTCGCGGTGGCCATGACCGTGCTGTTGCTTGCGCAGGCTGGCGTGCCGTTGACCTCCGGTTTCGTCGCCAAGTTCGGCGTCATCCAGGCCGCCGTAGAGGAGCACAGCTACGCCATCGCCATCATCGCGATGGTGGCTTCGGTGATCGCCGCGTTCTTGTACCTGCGGATCATGGTGTCCATGTGGGTCACCGACCCAGAGTCGGATGATGCCGATCGCGAGCCCATCCGGGTCCCGCTGTGGACCGGTGTCGCGCTGGCGTTGTCCGTCGGCTTCACCCTGGCGATTGGCATCTACCCCTCCTGGCTGATCGACGCCACCAAAGCCGCGGTAGCCACCAAGTAACCGCATCAGCCCGGGTGTCGTCGTCCCACCCATGGGCGCGATTCCAGAACTGTCAGTTCGGCTTTCGCGCCCGCAGGGCCTTGCCGGGCGCGATTCCGGTAGCGGCAGTTCCGATTTCGCGCCCGAAGAGGTTGCGCTCGCTACGCGGCGACCGAGCCAAGACGGGCCAATATTGTCCCGATATCGGCCACCGCCTCGCGCAGACCACCGTTGACGTCGATGTCGGTGATGCGAGCTGACGCCCATCCGATCGTCGCCAACTTTCGGTCGCGACCTTTGTCGGCGTACAAATCGGCAGCACCGTTGTGCCAAGCCGGATGATCGACCTCAACCGCCAACTGGAACGCTGGCCATGCGAAATCGACCACGATGTCGCGGTCTCGGCCGGGAAGACGCATCGGGAACTGAGTCGCCGGCAGGGGCAGGCTCTGACGAGACATTTCCTCCAGAACCTTGACCTCGAGGTCGGATTGCAAAGCCGCTCGCCATGCAGGCCTGCCGCGGATCACCGCCAGCATAGTTTTCGAGCCGGGCCGCTGCGGATGGTAGAGCCGGTGGACGGTGTCGCTGATCGTGCCGAATGTGACCTTCTGTTCGTTGAGGAGTTGCTCGAGTGCGGATGTCGTGGCCTCGCTTCCGATCATGTCCGCGCTGTCGAAGATGGTGCGGGCTCGTGAGGCGTATGCCGTTGGACCGTTGAACAATGTCGACTGGATCGATACGTCGACATCGGTGGACGACGACTCCTTCCATCTCCGGCGATCGACCGTGGGGAACCAGGACGTGAATTCGCGGATCGATCATCCGTCGCAGGCCCCACTCTTGGCCGGCCGTCGTGAAGCCAATCATTGCGGCGAGATTGCGAGCGCAAACTGCAGCCAGAATCTGCTCGCGATTGCATGGCCACTGCGCGCTCCGGAACACACCGGGCAGCATCGTGATGAGTTCCTGCCGCTCGACCATCTGGGCGATGTTGCGCTCTCCGCAACCGAACTCGACAAGCTTTGCAACGGAGATGATCCCGAGGTGTGTGCTGAACCAGGCATCCATTGATCGGCGCCACGAACTTGACATTTGAACCTCCCGAGTTGGAACGTGCCAGCGGGGGAAGCCGAGGTCGCACCGTATCTTCCGTTCTCACCGTTCCGATGCCAAGAATGCATGGGCGCGATCTGAGAACTGACAGTTCCGGAATCGCGCCCGGTCGGTCTCGTTGGGCGCGAT